>JAEDMB010000183.1 GCA_016303235.1 Oscillospiraceae bacterium | reverse complement strand
CTATGTTCAGAATAGGTCACGGATATGACGTTCACAGACTCACCGAAAACAGAAAACTTATATTAGGCGGTGTTGATATTCCGCATGATAAGGGATTGCTCGGTCATTCCGATGCAGATGTGCTTGTGCATGCTGTTATGGATTCGATACTCGGAGCGTTGGCTCTCGGAGATATAGGACACCTCTTCCCCGATAATGACGATAATTATAAAAATGCGGACAGCATTAAACTGCTTGAAAAAGTCTGTCAGGTTATGGAGAATAACGGCTATAAAATCGGAAATATAGATTCCACTGTTATTGCACAGAAACCAAAGCTTGCACCTTATATAATACAAATGCGTGAAAATATTGCAGAAGCCTGCAAATGCGATATATCACAAATCAGCGTTAAAGCAACTACGGAGGAAAAGCTCGGCTTTACCGGTGAAATGCTCGGAATATCAGCTCATGCCGTATCGCTTTTAGTAAAAATATGAAAACGCTTTTTATTTCCGATTTGGACGGTACTCTCTTAAATTCCAATGCGGAAATATCAGAAAATACCGCCCTGATTATAAACTCGCTGATTAAAAAGGGTCTGCATTTTACTGTTGCAACAGCACGCTCCGAAAGAACTGCAATTCCTATGACATCATGCCTTGATATAAATGTTCCCCGTGTACTTATGAACGGAGTAATTATATATTCAGACGGATATATTAAATATCACACTATTCCGGAAAAAAATGCTTTTGAAATATCAGCTCTTTTCAAAAAGCATAATATCAAAGGAAGTATTTTTGAAATAACGGACAATAAGCTTAACGTCCGTGAAAATACCGATATAAATATAAATTATGCGGACAATCCGATATATATAACGTCAAACAATAAATATGATATTCTTCTGCCCCTTGAACGTGATATATCAAAGCTTGAAAATATAAGTCATACTTTCTATGAAGATACTTATACAGGAAAATGGTTTCTTGAAATATTCTCCGATAAGGCTACAAAGGCTAACGGAATCAGATTTCTGCGTGAAAAATACGGATTTGAAAAAGTTGTATGTTTCGGGGATAATCTCAATGACATTACTATGTTCAGTGAATCAGATTTGCGTGTTGCCGTTGCAAATGCAAAACCCGAAATTAAAAAGCTTGCCGATTTCGTAACGCTTTCCAATGATGAGGACGGCGTTGCGGTATGGCTTGGCGAACACTATAAAGAATTTATATAAACACGAAAGGATTTTTAAAATATGAAAAAACTTATGCTCGGAAACGAAGCTTTCGCAAGAGGTCTTTATGAAGCAGGGTGTACAATAGCATCAAGCTATCCAGGAACTCCCTCAACTGAAATAACTGAATTTGTTGCAAAATATGATGAAGTATATGCGGAATGGGCTCCGAATGAAAAAGTAGCCGTTGAAACTGCAATCGGTGCATCAATAGCAGGTGCAAGAAGTTTCAGTGCTATGAAACACGTTGGCTTGAATGTTGCAGCTGACCCTCTCTATACTATTTCATATTCCGGAGTAAACGGCGGTCTTGTAATTGCAGTAGCTGACGACCCCGGAATGCATTCATCACAGAATGAACAGGACAGCCGTCACCACGCTATTGCATCAAAAGTAATGATGATTGAACCTTCAAATTCATCGGAGTGCAAGGAGTTCGCAAAAACTGCCTTTGACCTCTCCGAACAGTTTGACACTCCTGTTATAGTAAGGCTTTCAACAAGAGTATCACATTCACAGAGTATTGTTGAACTCTGCGAACGTGAAGAAAAACCTCTTAAAGAATACATAAAGAATCCCTCAAAGTATGTTATGATGCCGGCATTTGCAAGACCTCGTCACGTATTCGTTGAAGAACGTCTGCAAAAGCTTACGGAATACGCTGAAACATCTCCGCTTAATCGTGTGGAAATATCCGAAAATGCGGAATTTGGTGTAATAGCAAGCGGTGCTGTATATGAATATGCCAAGGAATCACTCGGAAATAAAGCGTCTTTCCTGAAATTAGGAACAATAAATCCTATGCCCGTAAATCTTATTCAGGATTTTGCAAAGAAATATGATAAAATCTATGTAATAGAGGAACTCGATGATATTATCGAAACTCACTGCCGTAAAATCGGTATAACGAATATAATCGGCAAGGAGCTTTTCGGATTCTGCGGTGAACTTTCACAGACTGTTATTGCCGAAAAAATTCTCGGAATTAAGCCGGAGTATACAGAATTTCCCGAAAATGTACCGGTAAGACCTCCCGTTATGTGTGCCGGCTGTCCGCACAGAGGATTATTCTATTGTCTTTCAAAGCTTAAAGTTACAGTATCGGGAGATATCGGCTGTTATACTCTCGGAGCGTCCGCACCTCTTTCCGCTATGGATACTACAATATGTATGGGTGCATCAGTTTCCGCACTTCACGGATTCAACAAGGCAAGGGGTGAGGAAGCTGAAAAGAAAAGCGTTGCAGTTATCGGAGATTCAACATTTATGCACAGCGGTATGACCGGTCTTGTAAATATCGCATACAATTCTACAAATTCTACGGTAATAATTCTTGACAACTCAATCACAGGTATGACAGGTCATCAGCAAAACCCCACAACAGGAAAAAATCTCAAGGGAGACCCTGCCGCAGCCGTAAATCTTGAGGCTCTTTGTAAAGCTTTAGGTATTCAGCGTGTGAGAGTCGTTGACCCTTATTGTCTCGCTGAAACTGAAAAGGCTATAAAAGAGGAACTTGCCGTTGCTGAACCGTCTGTTATTATATCACGCCGTCCGTGTGCATTACTGAAATATGTTAAGCATAAGCCGTCACTTAAAGTTGATTCGGAAAAATGCAAGGGCTGTAAGATGTGCATGAAACTCGGCTGTCCAGCTATATCAATAAAGGACGGAAAAGCCGTTATTGACCATACTCAATGCGTTGGCTGTGGAATATGTCAGGAAATGTGCAGATTTGACGCTATATAGCTGGAGGTGGCTCTGCCCCCTCCAGACCTCCCCCGCAAGCCTTTTGAAAAAGGCTTGACCGAAAACTTTTTTACAAAGGTGATTTTTAT
>JAEDMB010000041.1 GCA_016303235.1 Oscillospiraceae bacterium | reverse complement strand
TTAATTTAAAAAAATTCCGTTTGCAGTCAATAACATTCTGATTTTTCAGCTTGCTGATTTCTGCAGAAAGACCGCTTCTGTCGACTTCGAGGAAATCTGCAAGCTCCTGCCTGCTGTAAGGAATTTCAAAGCTTTTGCTGTTATGCTGTTTAGCCTGTATCATAAGATATGACAAAAGTTTTTCCCTTGTAGAACGCTTTGATATAATTTCAATTTTCTGATTTAAAATCAGATTTTTAACGGCGACCGATTTCATAAGATTAAAAATCAGTTTGCTGTGGAAACAGCATGCATTACAGCAGGGCTTTAAAATTCTGTGACTGTCGATGAATATAATTTCACAGTCATTTTCCGCAACTGCACTGACCGGAACAGATTTTATTTCAGCACATGCAAAAGCCTCCCCGAAAATCTCTGTCTGTCCGAAAGTTGTCAGAATACTTTTGTTTCCGTAAAAATCAATACGAATAATCTGAACTTTTCCGGAAAGAATTATTCCTATATCGGATAAATTATCACCCTCTGAAAAGATATTCTGATTTTTTTTATATGAACGGATTTCCGCACCGAGACAATCAAGCAAAGCTGAAATATTTTTTTCTTCAATATTCATAAACAGCCTGCATTTTTTAAGGATTTCCGGATATTCCCTCATAAAAAATCTCCTTTTGTTGAAAATTCAACATACTTTTTTATTCTATTATATTATAATTTAATCACAAAGTCAATCAAAAATTATTTTTAAGGAGAAAGATTTATGGAAAATAAAATGTTTTGTTTTCAGTGCGAACAGACAGCCTGCGGAGGCTGTACCGGAAATGCAGGAGTATGCGGAAAAAAATCGGGTACTGCTAAATTGCAGGACGAACTGACAGGAGCATTGATAAGTCTTGCACGTTCCGCAAAAAGCAATCCTGAAAAGGTAAACGGCGAAACGTACAGAATTTTAATAAAAAGTCTTTTCACTACGCTTACAAACGTAAATTTTGATGATGAATCAATCAGGAATCAAACAGAAAACGTCAACGCCGAAATTTCAAGACTCGGCGGAAAAAACAATAATTATGACATAAATATTTTATGGAATGAAAATGAAAATATCCGTTCTCTGAAATCGCTTATTCTTTTTGGATTAAGGGGAATGTCGGCATATGCGTATCATGCAATGGTGCTTGGATATACGGACAATGAAGTAAATAATTTTTTCATAGAGGGACTTTTTTCAGTTGGTCTTGACCTCAAAGCCGAGGAACTGCTCCCAATTGTGATGAAAGTCGGGGAAATCAATCTGAAATGTATGGATTTGCTTGACAGGGCAAATACAGAAACATACGGAAATCCTGAACCTGCAACAGTTCCGCTTAAAGTTGAAAAAGGAGCATTTATAGTAGTTTCGGGACATGATTTAAAGGACTTGCATATTCTTCTTGAACAGACAAAGGACAAGGGAATAAATATCTATACTCACGGCGAAATGTTACCTGCTCACGCTTATCCCAAACTTAAAAAATATTCTCATCTCAAGGGCAATTTCGGAACAGCGTGGCAGAATCAGCAAAAGGAATTTGAGAATATTCCCGCACCGGTTGTATTTACGACAAACTGCATAATGCCACCGAAAAAAAGCTATTCCGACAGAGTTTTTACAACGGAATCCGTAGCATTTACGGGTACAGTCCATATCGGTGATGATAAGGATTTCAGTCCGGTTATAGAAAAGGCTCTTGAACTCGGAGGATATTCCGAGGATATGGAATTTACCGGCATAAACGGCGGAAAACAGGTAACAACAGGATTCGGACATCATGCAATTCTTTCAAATGCCGATAAAATTGTATCAGCCGTAAAATCGGGAGCTATAAAGCATATATTTTTAGTCGGAGGCTGTGACGGTGCAAAGGCAGGCAGAAACTATTACACGGATTTTGTAAAGCAGACTCCGGAGGATACTATTGTTTTAACTCTTGCCTGCGGAAAATACCGCTTTAATGACCTTGATTTAGGTGAAATATGCGGATTTCCGAGGATTATGGATATGGGGCAGTGCAATGATGCCTACGGTGCAATAAAAGTTGCAACGGCTCTTGCGGAGGCTTTTGAATGTGATGTGAATGAACTTCCGCTGTCATATGTTCTTTCGTGGTATGAGCAGAAAGCTGTTTGTATTCTTTTAACGCTTTTATATTTAGGAATTAAAAATATTCGTCTCGGCCCTTCACTTCCTGCATTTATTTCGGCTGATATTCTTGATTTTCTTGTTAAGAATTTCGGAATCGCTCCGATTACATCACCCGAAAATGATTTAAAAGCTTTAATAAAATAAAGGCAAAAAAACTGTTGACATTTAAATACAGATATGATACACTAATAAAAGAAAGCTTGTATCGTTTTTTACAATACAGAACAGTGATTTATGTGTTATCATATATACAGAAAATAAAACAGAAAACAGTCAAAGGCGTCTGAAGTATTTAATTATATTTCGGAGCCTTTTTTGCTTTCAGAAAAGAGGTCACTATGGAAAAACGATTGCAGGAACACCCTGTTCTCGGAAAACCGGAAAAGGGTAAAAAAGTTACTTTTACATATGACGGAAAAGAACTTGAAGGATATGAGGGAGAACCAATTGCCGTTGCACTTAAAGCATGCGGTGTAATGGTACACCGATACACAAAAAAGGAACATCAGCCAAGAGGTATTTTCTGTGCAATCGGAAGATGTACCGACTGCGTTATGATTGTAGACGGAAAGCCGAATATTCGTACATGCGTAACACCGCTCAGAGCCGGTATGAAGATACAGACACAGTACGGTGTATCTGACAAGCCGTTTAATTCATAATTTTACCGCAACGGAGGTTTAGAAATGAAAAGATATGATTTAATGATTGTCGGTGCAGGACCTTCGGGACTTTCATCAGCAATTGAAGCATCAAAGCACGGTCTGAAAGTTATAGTATTTGATGAAAATGAAAAGCCGGGCGGTCAGTTATTCAAGCAGATTCATAAATTTTTCGGTTCAAAGGAACATAAGGCAAAAATAAGAGGCTTTGTGATAGGTCAGCAACTTCTTGAGGAGGCTGTTTCACTGGGAATAGAAGTAGTTTTAAATGCAACAGTAATAGGCTTGTATCCCGATAAGGAACTTGTTGTCAAAAAAGGCGATGAAATTCAGCATTACAAAGGTGATTCGGTTCTTATTGCAACAGGTGCATCGGAAAATATGATTAACTTTGAGGGCTGGACGCTCCCCGGAGTTATCGGAGCAGGTGCATCGCAGACTATGATGAATCTGCACGGCATACGTCCCGGCGAACGTGTTTTAATGCTTGGTTCAGGCAATGTAGGATTGGTTGTAAGCTATCAGCTTTTGCAGGCAGGCTGTGAAGTTGTTGCAGTAGCGGACGCATCTCCGAGAATAGGCGGTTACGGTGTCCACGCCTCTAAGATTGCAAGATGCGGAGTTCCCTTCTATCTTTCGCATACGATTAAAAAGGCAGAGGGTACTGACCATGTAACAGGCGTAACAATTGCGGAAGTAGACAGCAGATTTCAGTTCATTGAGGGTACTGAAAAGCATTTCGATGTAGATACGATATGCGTAGCGGTCGGACTTTCTCCGATGTCACAGCTTCTGAAAATGGCAGGCTGTAAAATGGAGGATAATCCTAAAAAAGGCGGACAAGTTCCAATCTGCAACCAGTACGGCGAAACTTCTGTGAAAGGAATTTTCTGTGCCGGAGATGTAGCCGGTATAGAGGAGGCAAGCTCCGCTATGATTACCGGAAGAATTGCAGGAACTGCAATAGCATGCGAACTCGGATTTATAACAGAACAGGAACGTGACGAAAATTACAGCAAAAACAAATCAGCATTATCGGAACTCCGTCAGGGAATGTTCGCACCGGAAAACCGTGGAAAACAGATAGAAAAAACTGAGGAGGGAATCGATACCGCAACAAATCTGCTTAAAAACGGATTTCTTTCCGAAAATGAGGCGGAACGTATCCCCGGATTTACTCACAATAAAAAAATACACCCTGTTATCGAATGTGCTCAGAATATTCCCTGTAATCCATGTCAGGACGCATGTCCGAAACACTGTATCCGTATAGGCTCGCATATAACAGCATTGCCCGCTGTTGATACCGAAAAGGAATGTATCGGCTGTGGCTTATGCGTTGCATCATGTTCAGGTCAGGCGATATTCCTTGTGCAGGAAGAATATGAAGAAGGATTCGGAACTGTTACAATGCCTTATGAATTTTTACCGTTACCCAAAAAGGGCGATAAGGGATTCGGCTGTGACAGGAGCGGTAAGAAAATATGCGAAGCGGAAGTATTGCAGGTCAGAACTGCTCCGGCATTTGACCATACAAATCTGCTTACAATAAAAGTACCGTCTGATATGGTTATGAAAGCAAGATTTTATAAATCAGCAGAATAAGGAGTGAATAAAGATGGAAACTAACTTTGACAGAAGTATTATGCCGGATTCCTTTGTACCCGAACCGGACGATGACCGTATTGTCTGCCGTTGCGAAGAAATTACAAAAGGCGAAATAAGAAAGGCTGTTCACGACGGTATGTATACTATAACCGAAATAAGACGCTATCTGCGTGCCGGAATGGGATTATGTCAGGGACAGACCTGCGGAAAATTAGTAAAAAATATAGTTGCAAGGGAACTTAAAATTTCACCGTCACAATTAGAACCGGCTACTTCAAGAGCTCCTATGCGTCCGATAGAAATGAAAATCTTTGCATCAGAAAAGAAAGAGGGAAAATCAGATGTATAATAAAACGGCAGATGTAATTATTATAGGAAGCGGTGTAATCGGCTGTGCAACTGCCTATTATACTGCAAAAAAAGGACTTTCCGTTATCGTTCTGGATAAAGATAACTGTATCGGAAACGGCGGTTCAAGCCGTAACGGAGGAGGAGTCAGACAATCGGGCAGAGACCCGAGAGAACTTCCGCTTGCTATTTACGGCGTTGAAAACGTATGGCCGACACTTTCGGAAACTCTCGGAGTTGATGTTGAATACCACAAGGAGGGAAATCTCCGTCTCGGAAAAACTGAAACGCATAAAAAAATACTTCAGGGGCTTACCGACAGAGCCGTTGCATGCGGTCTGAATGTAAAAATGATTGACGGCGAGGAAGTCAGAAAGATAAATCCTTATTTAAGCGATGAAGTTACCTGTGCAAGCTGGTGTCCTACTGACGGCCACGCAAATCCCCTTACAACAACATTGGGATTTTATAAGAACGCCCGTGCATTGGGAGTAAAATTTCTTTTAGGCGAGGAAGTTGTTGAATTAAAAAAGATTAGAGGTACTTTACAGCAGGTAATAACAAAAAATGCCGTTTATACCGCAAAGAAAATTGTTGTTTCAGCGGGATATGAAAGCCGTTTTATTACTCAGACTGTCGGAATTGATATTCCTATGCGTGCAGAACTGATTGAGGCATTGGTTACAGAGGCAGAACCTAAAATGTTCCCTCAGATGCTCGGAACAGCTGATGCCGATTTCTATGGACATCAGACAAATCACGGTTCATTTGTTTTCGGAGGGGCATCGGGATTTGAAAGCACCAATCTTGACAGCGGAATACAGCATACAGACAGCAGAACAGCTCCGTGCATATGCCGTGGAATTATGAAATATATTCCAAAGCTTGCAGATGCAAAGATTGTAAGAACGTGGGCAGGCTATGAGGATTTAAGCGTTGACGGCGTACCTGTTATAAGTACGGTTGAAGAAGTTCCGGGGCTTATAATTGCATGTGGCTTTACGGGTCACGGATTCGGCATTTCTCCCGTTGTAGGACAGATTCTTTCACAGCTCTGTGCCGATGAACCAACTATGCTTAATATAGATGCATTCAGATACGACCGTTTCAAGGCTGTAATTTAATAAAGACAAAGAGGTAAAAAAATATTATGGACACTAATAATACTAAAATTGATTTTTTATACTTGAGTGAACCGGATATGATAAAAGCCGGCGTAAAGGATATGAAACAGTGCGTTGAAGTTATGGAGGAATTGCTTGTAACACTTAACAAAGGCGATTACGTTATGGGCGGAAAAAATCACAATTCACACGGCTGTATGATTATGTTTCCCGACAATCCTCCGTTTGAGGGTATGCCGAAGAATGCCGATGAAAGAAGATTTATGGCTATGCCGGCATATCTCGGCGGAAACTATAAAATGGCAGGAATGAAATGGTACGGTTCAAACGTTGAAAACAAGGAAAAAGGACTTCCCCGTTCAATTCTGATGATGATGCTTAACGATAAGGATACAGGAGCTCCCCTCGCCCTTATGTCCGCAAATCTTATAAGCTCATACAGAACAGGAGGCATTCCGGGGGTAGGTGCGAAATACCTTGCAAGAAAGGATTCAAAAACCGTTGCAGTAGTAGGGCCCGGAGTTATGGGAAAAACTTCTCTTTCCGCATTTGTAAGCGTATGCCCCAATCTTGATACAGTCAAAATCAAGGGCAGAGGTCAGAAGTCAATAGATTCGTTCATTGAATTTGTCAAAAAGGAATGTCCGCAGATTAAAAATATAAAGGTATGCGATACTCTTGAGGAGGCTGTAAGGGACAGCGATATTGTAAGTATGACAACAGTTGTGCGTGACAATGTGGAATCATTCCCGTATATTGACAGTTCGTGGATTAAAAAAGGTGCATTGATAAGTATGCCGTCCGCAGGAAGATTTGACGATGATTTTCTTGCAAATCACTGTAAGCTTGTAGTCGACAATGCAAAGCTTTATGAGGCTTGGGAAGAAGAATATCCCTATCCGACATATCCGCAGGTTCAGATTGTGGGAACTAAATTCACTGACTTAAAGCATGACGGATTAATTTCGGCAGATGATATTATTGATATTACCGATATTATTCAGGGCAAGCACAAAGGCAGAGAGAGCGACGATGAAATTATTGTATACTCTGTCGGAGGAATGCCTGTTGAAGATATTGCGTGGGGCGGTACTGTATACCGCAATGCACTAAAAAAAGGCATAGGAACATGGCTTCCACTGTGGGATAAGCCCGAAATGGCATAATTTTAAGAAAAGAGGTCTGATTGCGGTGGCGGATAAAAATAATATTTCATTGATACAGCCCTATCTGCTTTTAAATGCTGACCGCTACCGCAGAATCTGCAGAAACGGTACAGGCATTTCAGAATTTTATGAATTTACAATTCCTGATAACGGTCAGTCACAGTTTTACGCTGTACCGGACGGAAGTGTGGATATTGTATTCAGCATAAGCGAAAACGATGTGCGTGTAATGATAGGCGGAACTGTTCTCAAATTAAAAAAATGGGAATTTTCTGCCGGAAGAAACTATTTCGGAATAAGATTTCAGCCGGGGCAGTATCTTCTCCCGAAAGGTCTTGATGTATGTGAGGTCGTAAACAATGACCTTGATTTCAGTATGGACGTATACAGCCCTGAACTCGCTGAAAAAATCGCACTGAAAAAAACTATAAAGGAACGTGCCGGCGTTTTTATGGATTTTTATACCGAAAATTTTCTTGAATCCCATGACAATATGCATAATATAGAGCGTTATGTACGCAGACGCATTTATGAAACAAAGGGAAATATCAGCATAAAAGAATTATGCAGTGAAACAGGATATTCCGAATGTTATCTCCGCAGGAGCTTTGAACAGGTTCACGGCATTTCACCAAAGCTCTTTGAAAGATTTATAAGATTTCAGCATATGCTGAACTGCCTTGAAAACAGTTCCGGAAGTGAAAGAACGGACGAACTTGCTGTTATATGCGGATATTATGACCAGTCGCATATGATGAAGGATTTCAGGCAGTTTTCCGGAAGAACTCCCGATGAATACAAGCGTCTTATTTCTAAGAAAGCTTTAAAAAAATAATTAAAATATAATAAAATACCTGAAAGGAATGATTTTTTATGCAGTTATCCAAAATCGAAATTATTACAGGAATGTCAAAGCTTACGGGGCTTAAATCCGTTCTCAGCAGAGCAGGCGTAAGAGGTATGACTGTTGTGCAGGTTCTCGGCTGTGGCGTTGAAAAGGGTACAAAGGAATATGAAGTTGATGAAAATTATGAAATGGAACTTCTTCCGAAACAGCAAATCAGTATCGTTGTAAGAACTGACAAAGTAAAGGAAATTGTTGAACTTATAAAACAGGAATTATATACAGGACACATAGGTGACGGAAAAATTTTCGTATATGATATAACAAACGTCATTCGTGTGAGAACCGGTGACGAAGGTGAAGATGCTCTTTAAGGAAGGACGGTGAACAGCATGATTTCCGAAAGCAAGGAAAAAAAGCTGGGACTTCAGAGTGTTGTTTCAATCTCTGTTGGCTTGATTATTGCAACAAGCTGTCTTGTTTCACTCGGACAGGGTGCGGGAAGTATCGGAATTGCATTTATTGTCTGTATGATAATTGCGTGTCTGCTTAATATGACTACTGTCGCATCGCTTTCAGAACTGAATGCATTAATGCCGAATACAACGGGAGGTCTTGCACAGTATACGCTTGCAAGTATGGGGCCTTTTCCGACTCTGATTTCTATGGTAGGCGGTTATCTTATCTGCAATATGCTCTCATGCGGTGTAGAAGCATCAATATTTTCGTTCGCTATGGCGGATACTTTTTCGATGTTGCCGGTTCCGAGCATTGCCTACACCTTTGTTGTTACGCTTGTGCTTATGATTGCCAATCTCTATGGCGTTGATATTTTCGCAAAAATTCAGGATTTGGTTGCATTTCTGCTTGTAGGCTCTATGCTGATTATGGGAATTATCGGTGCTGTCGGCATAGGAACAGGAACAAAAATTGAACAGCCTTATGTAATGGAAACCGATTTTAAAAATGTCGTTTCTATGACGGCAGTAGCTTTCTGGCTTTTCATCGGTGCGGAATACGTTATTCCCGTATCGAAAAACGTAAAAAATGCAAAAAGAAATGTTCCTCTCGGAATGATGATTGGATTAGGTCTCATATGCATTGTACAGGCTATAATGATATTCGGCTTTCACAACTATGTAAAATGGGACGAGCTGGCAGATTCTCCCGCACCGCATCTTCTTTACGGAATGAATATGCTTGGTTCTTTCGGCAAAATCTGGATGACATTTGTCGCTGCTTTTGCCGTTGTAAGCACTCAGAATTCTACTGTAAACGCTCTTGCAAGTATCTGTCAGGGTATGGCTAAAATGAATATGATGCCTCAGTTCTTTGCAAAAACAAATAAAAGAGGCGTTCCGTACATAGGAGTTATTTTTGTAAGCGTTTCAATTTTTGTTTTTGCACTGCTCAGCAATAATTCCTCCGATGCAATTTCATTTCTGATTCTTGTAGGCTCTGTATTCTGGATGATTTCATACATTCTTGCCCACATTGACGTTCTGATTTTAAGAAAGCGTCTCCCGAAAGCTCCCCGCTCCTTTAAAGTTCCCTGCGGTTCGCTTTTCCCTGTAATCGGAATTATCGGTACGGTTTATATGATTCTCAATATCTCCACCGATACTCAGGAAAGAAACGCTATCTGGCTCGTTACCGGCATTACTTTCCTTATTCTTGGTATTTATTCATTCTTCTGGATTAAATATAAAATGAAAATGCCCGTATTCAAAAGCGTTCCTCTCGAAAAGGTTATGGCTATGGAAAACAGTATGTATTATACAATCCGGAAAAAACGAGGCACATGGAAATAATTTTAAAAAATCAATTCCCCCTTTTTAATAAAAGGGGGATTATTTTATTATTCAGATAAAAATTGATATAATTACCGGAAACTTCAAAAATCTGTGAAAAATTTTTTATATCTTGACAAAATTCTGCAAAGGTGCTAAAATTAATCAGTATTTTTTAAGAGTTTATCAAAAAATCTGCAGGTCTATCACAGATTTTAAAACGGAGGTATAAAATTTCTTGAATTTCAACACACTTTTTTCTTTGATATGTCAGGCAAAAATTACCGGAACAGGCAGACTCGGCAGAGGAAAAATATATGTAAAGCTTATGCAGACAATAACAGACTGCAATTATCCGGAAGAAACGGCGGAAACAAATTTTGTAAAAGCTTTCGGATATAAAATGCCGACTTCTGACACATATGCAAGCTTTGATAAAATGCTTAACAGATATATTAAGACAGGACAGGGATATTTTTATGAATATCTTAAGTTTAATAATTTTGAAAAGAATCTTGACAGAGACTATAAAATTTATCTTGTAAAGATGAATAAAGCCTGCAATGAAATATTTGATACTGAAAAAATTTATCCTCTTGTGTATACTCTGCTTGAGATAATTCATCAGGACAGTGAAATCAGTACAATTTTATACGGAAACAAAAATATTCCGAAAGAAAAAATTTTCGGAAGCTTTTCACGCCCGAAAAATATCTGCATTGAGGCACTTCTCATCGGTCTTATATACCAGACGCATAAAAATATTTCCGGATTAAAAGCAAGTACCGAAACTTTAAAAATCCCCGATAAATTTCCGTTCAGAGCGATAAGATACAAAGATGAAAATTCGCTTGATTTGGAAAGGCCGTTCAGTCTTGTTTATGATATATGTAAAAATGCAGAGTGTCAGGAATCAGCTGAAATGAAATATCAGACGGAGATTAAACATAATGACATTATTGTTGACAAACTGCCGGAAAGTGGTAATATATTTCTTTACGGCACAGGCGGTTCAGGAAAAAGCACTTTTTTGCTTAATCAGCTGAAAAATAAAAATACGGTAAATTTTTATTTTCCGCTTTATAATTACAGATACGAAACGCATAATAAATTACGGGATTGCGGTTGCTGGATTTTACTGAATATACTGTTGAAATATCATTGTCAGTATGAATATCAGACATATGAAAGTATGACCGCAAATGAGGGAGAAGATATAACCTTACAGCAACTCTCTGAACTTGAAAACGAGTTAAAGCTGAATATATCAGACAGCTTTCCGAAGTATAATCTAATGCTTGACGGTCTTAATGAAATTTCAGCAGAAATGCAGGCAGAATTTTTAAAGGAACTGTATTTTATATGCAGTGAATGGAAAAATGTAAGAATAATTATTTCAGGGAGAATCGTTCCAGATTATAACTTTTTCAAAAATTTTTACTGTGCAGAAATCTGCGGAATTACTGACAGCGAATTAAACTATGCATTGTCTGATTTTCCTGAATGCAGTGAAACGCTGAAAGAAATTCTTAAAAAACCGCTTTTTCTTAATATATATCTTCAGAATCAGAATACTGAAAAGCAAATTAATACAAAAGGAGAACTCCTTGATTCCTATGTGATGAACTGGAAAATTAAACCGTCTGATTGTTTTGCTTTCGGAATTGAAAACAGTGTTATTCAGTTTATAGTGCAGTATGTGTTGCCATTTACAGCAAGAGCTATGACTGACAGATATAATTTTTTTGATTTTTCAGAAAGCAGAGGCATCTGCTTTGAAATTGACAGAGGAGATTTATTCAGAGCTGTTGACAAAGCTTATGAATTTTATCTGATGAATGAACTTGTGTATCAAAGTTATACAGCTCCGAAAGGATTCAGAAAAAAAATTCTGCTTGAAAGCAGAAAGAAAAATGATTTTATAGAACTGATTACTGAAAATATCGGATTAATGAAAATCTCTGAAAGCAATCCGCAGAAAATTTGTTTCACTCATCAGTATTTCCGGGATTATTTCAACGCAAAGCAGATTCTGAACTTGCTGGAAACAATGGAAATTTTATGCAAAAATACATGCGTTGATGAAAAAAAGGAAATTTTCAGGCAGTTTAATATTAATAAAACGTGGTTTTTTCCTGACTGTGAATATGAAACATATAAGCTTATCGGAGAAATCTGCGGAGACTATAAAAATACAGCTGATGAAAATAATGCTTTTTTTGGCGATGAAAATTTCTGGTATCAAAGAACAATTCTCGACAGGATTCTTGATATATACCGTGAATCTGACCTTGAAACGGACGAATTTCATATAACGGAAAATATTATAAATACTATGGGAGCAGTCCGCAGAGGAATAATCTGCGGAGTTAATTTTGACAGACTTCCCCTGCCTTTTAATATTCCGTGCAATATTAAATTCAGCTTTAACGGTTTATGCCCATGTACTTTCAGATACTGCAAAATATTCCGGCTTTCAGTTTTCAGTGCCGGAGAAATAAATAATTGCAGTTCAAATCAGCTATGGGCTGAATACAGTGTTTATTCACCGGATAAAAATTTTATTCTGATTATAATTGAAAATAACTATGTTATTCTGTGGAATGTACATCAGGAAAAAATAATATGGGACTATGATTTTTCAAAATATGCCGGGAACAGCAACAATTTTGATTATGCGGAATTTTCACCTGATGAAAAATATATAATACTCCATACATATAACGGATTTGATATGAAAACATATGAATTGAAAATTGAAACGTTTACAGGAAAAGTTATTTCATCTGATTCTGAAAATACAAATACTTGTGATAAAAACCGTGATTTTATAGACGAAGAACTGAAATGCAGAATACTTTCACAGTTTACCCATTTCAAGAACTGCAGTTTCACCGGTGCTGAGTTTAAAGATGATGATTACAGCAAGTATCTTGATATAACGGGAGCAGTATTTTAGTGAACTCTCCCCCACCTACGCTCGTTACACTCGCTAAGAGGTGGGGGCTTCGTAAGAAGATTGGTATTTAAGTTTCCACCTGAAAATCAGGCAACCCTTATTCTTACAGGCGTGTCCACTTCGCCACTACTGTATAGGACAGTTAAGTCCACAACGCTACTTTTAGTAATTTTTTATTAGTAATCCTTACTACTTTTTACGGAAGACTAACCGACACTAAAAATTTTACGTGCTGAATGATTGGTCAGCACAACCGTCAATTTTTACTATTGTCAGGATTCTTACTTTATTTTAGCATATCTTGTATAATTTGTCAACTTATTTTTTTACAAATGCAATTCATCCCCCACTTTCGCTCACTTCGTTCGCTTAGAAGTGGGGGTCTTCTTGCTATAATTGATAAAAAAACAGAGGGCATATGCCCCCTGTTCTAAATTTCTATTTCAATTCTGTTTTCATTTATGATTTTGCAGTTATAAAATTCGTTCGGCTCAGGTTTTCCGCAGTTAATGAAAGTGCAGTTCACATAAAGGCAGTCATGATGCTGAACACCATCTTCAAAAGCACTTAAAAACTTACAATTTATAAATTCACACTGAAAAAAAACACCTTTTACAAAAGTATTAAAAAAGGTTACATTTTCAAATTTTGCTCTGCTAAGGGTTAAATCTTCAACATTGATATTCTCTATTTCTCTGTTTTTTATTTCAAAGTCACTGATATTCATTTTCGGAATATAATCCATGTTCATATCTCTTGTGCTGTACGCATCGATATATTTTGGTGATAGACCGTTAATTCTTAAATTCTTTTTAAATTTTTTCACAACATCGTCATCATCATCATAATTTTCTTCATATTCGAAATTATCGTTATTGAAATCTTCTTCGTCATCGTCCGTATCAAAATCAATTGGCTCAAGATATTCTTCTTCAGGTTCATCATCATAAATTTCATTGTTTTCAAAAGGTTCTTCGCCGTAATCACTGTAAGGATTGCCGTTGCCGTAATTGTAATTGTCGTTGTCGTTGTAATTTTTACTCATAATAAAATACCTCCGTTTTTCTTTAAAAATAATGGTTTTGCGTGTATTCAGAACACGCTTTTCAGTTTTCAAGGTACAAAAAAAGGAATTATTACATTCAACCAAAAACAGTCTGCCCGTAAAATACATACAAGCATCACTAAATATAACTGTTTTTAGATTAAATATAATAATTCCTCTTTAAGTATTTATAGCTCCTTTTAAGCTTTAATTTTCTATATTATATCATATGTTTCCGGATTTGTCAATAGTTTCTGAAAAAAATATTTTTTAATTTTATGCTGATTTTCTGATACAGGGACACGGTA
>JAEDMB010000040.1 GCA_016303235.1 Oscillospiraceae bacterium | reverse complement strand
ATTTTACTGAAAACGGTTCAGGCGAAAGCGGAAATCCTTTGTTTGAAGCCAATCCCGGCGGAGCTCCCTGCAACGTGCTTGCAATGCTTTCAAAGCTTGGAAAGAAAACTGCTTTTATCGGTAAAGTCGGCGATGATATGTTCGGGAAACAGCTTGCTGATGTAATAAAAAGTGTCGGAATATGCACTGACGGACTTATTATGGATAAAAATGTTCCGACTACTCTCGCATTTGTTCATACGCTTGCAGGCGGTGAAAGAGAGTTCAGCTTTATCCGCAATCCGGGTGCAGATATGATGCTGAAAAAATCTGAAGTAAATACTGATATTATAAAAAATTCAAAGATATTCCACTTCGGAACACTTTCATCAACACATGAGGGAGTCCGTGAAGCTACAAGATTTGCTGTTGATACAGCAACAGAAAGCGGAGCTTTAATCTCATTTGACCCTAATCTTCGTGAACCGCTCTGGAAAAGCCTTGATGATGCAAAAAAAGAGATAGAATATGGTCTGTCAAAATGTAATATTCTGAAAATTTCGGATAACGAGATTGAATTTCTTCTCGGTCATTCTGACTATGATAAAGCCTCTTTTCAGCTTATGGAAAAATATGAGAATATCAGGCTTGTATTTATAACTCTCGGAGGCGACGGAAGCTGTGCTTACTGTAAAAATGCAAAAGCAAAAGCTCCTGTTTACAATGTGAATACTGTTGAAAAAACAGGTGCAGGAGATACTTTCTTCGGCTGTGCTCTGAACTATATTCTTGAACATGATATTGACTCTCTTGATGAATCCCGACTGACTGAACTTTTGCGTTTTGCAAATGCTGGAGCTTCGCTTATTACTACAAGAAAAGGGGCATTGAAGGTTATGCCGGATTTGCAGGAAATATATAGTCTGATTGAATAAATAATATATCATTGATATAATCCCCCTTGGAGCAGACACACGAAAAAACAAAAAACGTGTATCTGAACTAAGGGGGTTAATTTACTTTTAAATCAGTTAAAAATGCTTTTTCATACGTTCCTGCTTAGGTGTAATACCACGCCATTTTTTATAAGTTCTGATAAAATGACTGCAGTCAAAAAAACCGGTTTCAACTGCGATGTAATTTAAGTCATAATCTGTATGAATCAGTAAATCCTGAGCCTTATTCAGCCGGATATATGTGATATATTCTTTGCAGGAACGTCCATAGTTTTCTTTGAAAAGCTTTGCAAAATGTGAATAGCTCATATAGCACATATCAGCAAGCTTTTGAATTTCGAGGTGTTCTCCTGAATGTAAATCTATATATTCCAGAATGTGATAGAATGAAAAGTTAGTGTCTGTATGCTTTTTGTCCGCAGACTTGTTTTTCTTCCCGATTTTTCTTGCAATTTCTATAAGCAAAGTATAAATATCTGCCTGTATCTGTAAAGCATAAAATTCATTTTTTTCCTGAAATTCATTGACAATGTGCTGAATATGTGAGCTTATTTTTGTCTTGTCAATCTGAATATTTTTTAAGATAATACAGAAATCCTCATCACGGTTTCTTCTGATAAAAATATCATAAAATCTTGAAAGATATGCCTGAGGAATATTAATGGTATGAATATCAAATTTTAAAACAGCATATTCCGCTGTATTATCATTTGCTTTTGAAACGGCATGAAGCTGTAAAGGATAAATATAACATAAATCTCCTTCTTCAAGAACTGTATTTTTATCATTGCAGGTTAAGGTAACCGCACCTTTTGTGATATAAAGCACTTCGCTGTAATAATGCCAGTGAAGCTGTGAATTAACCGAATCTGTGTAAAAAATGTCATATGGCTGATTCGGCATATCTATATATTCAAACAATTGCATTGTAAATCCCTCCTGAATTTATTTTAATACTATATGGAATTACTGTCAATATAAAAAATAGAATTGTACAATTTTTAATTCCCTTTTTCATAGAAAAATAAAACAGAATGATGTATTATATAATCATCGGATAAATAAACAGTGTTTGAATTTACAGAAGCCGGCTTAAACTGCATTCAGACAAGATAATCATATTGAAAGGAATTTCTGGTTATGGAAGCAAAAGTATTTAAGGAACATCTTGAAAATAACCTTATTCCATTCTGGAATAAGCTGAAAGACGAAAAAAATGGTGGCTTTTACGGATATGTTGACAGTGAAGGAAAACCTGATGACAAAAGTGTAAAGGGAGTTATTCTGAACAGCAGGATTCTTTGGTTTTATTCCACAGCATATCAGCTTTTGAAAAAGCCGGAATTGCTTGAAATGGCTGACCATGCATATAATTTTCTGGTAAATTTCTGCTTTGACAGCCAGTATGGCGGTGTTTACTGGTCTTTAAATTATGACGGAACAGTATGCGATGACACAAAACACACATATAATCAGGCATTTGCGATTTATGCACTGTCAGCATATTATCAGGCAAGCGGAAAAAAAGATGCACTTAATACAGCTTATGTGCTTTATCGTGTTATCGAAGAAAAATGCAGAGATGAAAACGGATATCTGGAGGCTTTTCACCGTGATTTTACTCCTGCATCAAATGAAAAACTTTCAGAAAATGGTGTTCTGGCAGAACGTACTATGAATACACTTCTCCATGTTCTTGAGGCATATTCTGAACTTTATAAAGCAGATACATTTTATGCTGTCGGTGATTCAATCCGCTGGATTCTTAAACTTTTTAAAAAGAAAATCTATAATCCCGAAAAAAAGATTTGTGAGGTATTTTTTGACAGTGATTACCATTCCCTGATTGATTTGGAATCTTTCGGTCATGATATTGAAACTGCATGGCTTATCGACCGTGGTTGCAGTGTTCTTGACGATATAGCTTATAAAAAAGAAATGTTACCCATTACAAACGGACTGGCAGAAGCTGCATATCATAATGCGTTTGACAAAATTCAGCATGGCCTTAACAATGAACGTGAAGGAAATAAGGTTGACAGCAGAAAAATATGGTGGGTGCAGGCAGAGTCTGTGGTTGGTTTTTACAACGCATATCAGAAACAGCCGGAGAAAAAAGAATATCTTCAGGCATCAGAAGAAATCTGGAATTTTATTCAGGGCAAAGTTATAGACCCACAAAGCGGTGAATGGCTTGAGTGTGTTCCGGCAGATAATAATCCTGACCCTAATCAGGCACTTGTTCATCCGTGGAAATGCCCGTATCATAACGGAAGAATGTGCATGGAAATGATTCAGCGTCTTTCACAGGCATCATAAAAGGAGGACTAAATGCAGAATACTGCTAACAAAAATGCAACAAAAAAGGCAAGAGAGCTTTTAAATTATCTTTCCGATACAGCCGGAAAAGCTATTATCACAGGTCAGCATACACAGACTAATCCTATGGAGGAAATTTCATATATCAGAGAAATTACGGGGAAAGAGCCTAAGTTGCGTGGCTTTGAACTGCTTTCCTATTCTCCGAATATAAATTATGAAAATGCAGATGAATCTTGTCTGACAGAGGTTTATGAAAATCAGCATACCCTTGAAACTGCCATGAAATGGGCAAGGGAATCAGACGGAATTCTGACATTTACCTTTCACTGGTTTTCTCCCACAGGCGGACATGATAAGAGTTTTTATGCTGTAAATACTGATTTTGATGCAACCCGTGTACTCATTGAGGGTACACCGGAAAGAAAAGCTTTTTTCAATGACATGGATATAATTGCGGAACAGCTTAAGCTGTTCCGTGATGCAGATATACCAATTCTGTGGAGACCGTTTCATGAATCAGACGGAGACTGGTTCTGGTGGGGTGCAAAAGGTGCTGAGACCGCAAGGGAATTATACAAGCTGATGTTTGATTACTATACAAATGTACATCATCTTGATAATCTGCTGTGGGTATGGAACTGCCGTCTTGCGGAGGGATATCCCGGCGATGAATATGTTGATATCATTTCCGTGGATATTTACCTGACAGAATATGCTAAGACAGATTATCATGATGATTACATTAAACTTATAAAGGCAACTTCTGAGAATAAGGTCACAGCCCTTGCAGAAGTCGGATATATGCCTGATATTCATATGCTGGAGCAGTCACATACACCATGGGCGTATTATATGACATGGTCAAAGGAATTTTGTATAGGAGAACAGTATAACTCTGTAAAAAATCTGAAAGAAATGTATCAAAGCAGATATTCTGTTGTGTCGGATACTGCTGTATAAAAAAATTTTTTTACTGCCTCATCTGCAAAAGTTTCTGTTTCAGTTCATTTTCAATACGTGTAAGTTCTGTTTCAGCAGTCTTACGTTTTTCTCTGCCGTCTTTCTGAATCTTAATGGTTTCTTCAATGGTGCTGATAAGATTCTGATTGACGGCTTGAAGTGTTTCCAAATCCACAATGCCTCTGTTTGCCTCATTTGCAGTTTCAATAGTGTTGCTCTTTAAAAGTTCTGCATTTTTAATCAGCATAGAATTTGTAGTATCCGTAATTTCACGTTGCATTTTCAGAACTTTCTGCTGATTTGAAAGTCCCATAGCAATTATAAACTGACTTTTCCATATTGGAATTGTGTTTAAAACTGCCGTCTGAATTTTGTCCACAAGAACACGGTCATTATTCTGTATTAATTTAATCTGAGGTGCAGACTGGATTGAAATTGTACGGCTTAATTCCAAATCATAGATTTTCTTTTCAAAACGGTCAACAGTATCTTCAAAATCGCTTACAAGCTGTGCGTCCATAGGGTTTCCGCTTGCCGTTGCTTCGGCACGCAATTTCGGCAATGTTTCTTCACGGATTTCGGCAATTCGTTCTCTGCCTGCCACAATGTACAGTTCAAGTTCACGGAAACATTTTATATTTTCCTGATACATCATATCAAAAACGCCTATATCCTTCAGCATATTCATACGTTCTTTTTCAAGTTCAGCTTCAATGCGGTCAATCTGGACTTCTGCCTTGCTGAACCGTTCTTTCAGTTTTTTTATGCTTCTTGTTGCATTTTTCAGAACAGGAATCCTGCTGAATATGTCATCTGTAAACTGACTTGTATCAAGACTTTTAATTTCAACAACAAGTTCAGACAATAATTCTCCTGCCTGACCACCGTCTTTTGAACGGACATTCTGAAGAATGGAATCAGCAAATTCTGTCATATTACGCTGAACTCCTGTTCCGTACTGAACTGTTGTCTGAGTGTCCGTAAAATCAATTGATGTTTTGATTTCGTCAATACGTCTGCGTTCTTCGGGTGTATACTTTGTCTGTGAAGTTTCGGAGGGAAGTTCCTCCTGCATGGGATTTTCCTGTTTCTGCACTCTGGCATTTGCAAGCATTGTTAAATTGATTTCTGACATAAAAAAATACTCCTTTTTATTTTAGAGAATCTATTATTTTTTTCATAGTTTCATAATCCGGCATATGAATAACTTTGTTAATCTGTTCCGGTATTCCTGAAAATCCGGCAGATGCAATATCACAGCCGTCTGTACGAAAGCCATGTTTTTTCCATGCGATTTCCTGTATTTTGTTATCTGAAAGAGCTTCTATTCCTGCTTTTCCCTCCTCGTCCAGTGCAATATATATGTGAGTTGACCATAATGCAGGCGAAGGATAAATTATAACAATATCATCTTTTATTTTAGCGTAACTTTCCGGCTGTTCTTCAGCATATTCGATTAGCTGATTTTCATATCCTGCTATGATTGGTTTTGCACCCGCACCCATACGCAGAAACTGACTGAAAAGGTCGGAGGAAGATGTTTCCATATATCCAAGCTGTGAAAAAATCTCCTTTAATTCGGGCAGTACTTTATCAACACTGTTTATATCTATTGTTTCTCCGCCGTTCAGGGTGACGGCAAGAAGTACTGCAAACATATTGCCGGAATTTGAACGGACAGGGTCAGTTGTATCTACTGTAACAGTACCATAGAGTTCGGGCAGTCCGAGTTCGCTCCATTGAGTTTTGTTCAGAATACACTCTGTAAGTTTCTGCATATCCGCATAATAAACGCCGTCTGTTTGTGTTATTATACCTTTATTTACAAGTGCATCGGCAACAATTTTATGAGAATACAGAACTATCGGTGTATTGAAAATAATTTCATCGGCAACAGATTTTCCGTAAGTATCATTGTAATATTCCAGTGCTGTCTGACTGGACGGAAACAGATAGTCTCTGTCTGTGAAATCTGCTGTTACCATATCAAGAGAACCGGCACGGGAATAGTTTAATTTAAGATGATATTTACTGCGAAGAATATCCTGTACTTCTTCATCTTCAAACAATCCGATTTTTTCACCACCGAGATAACCGTTTAATGTTTGTATGGCTGTCTGACTGCGATAGAAATAATATCCGCCTCCGGCGAAAATAACTGCCAGCAAAACAGCAATGCCGATTAGTTTTGTCTTCATATTTCATTCTCCATTTTCACTGTTTGTTCCAGAAGACGAATTTCCGCCTCCATATCAAGCATTTCACTGTACATAAGTTTCTGAAACTGTTTTTCAAATGCTGTATTCAGTGTACCGATTGCTTTCAATGTATTTTTTTTAAGTCGCATAACATCTTCTGTCCCGAGTTCAGTCTCCTGCAATTCAATATATTTTTGCAGTAAAGAAGTAGCAGTTTCCTGATAATAGTCAATAAATTGCCTTGCAGACCTGATTTTTTCAGGGTGTTTTTCCAGATATGCAAGAATATTTTTAGCTGTCTGTTTTAATCGCTGTGTTTCTCTTTTGACTTCCGGCTCCTTTATCTGTTGCATAGCCTGTTCTATACAACGGAAATCGTTCTGAGCTTCTTCGAGTTGACGGCTCATTGTTTCACCATCCGGCAACATATCAATGCTTATTTTTCCAATCTTCCGCCTTGGTTTAAAAAGCATTGAAAATCCGAAAAAAGCACCGGTTGCCAGAATAATATCAACAAAAAAATTCCAGTGAAACATAAAAAGCAGAGCAATAAATAATCCTCCTGACAGCAAGCCAGCCAGAAAACTTGCGACAAGTTCCTTTTGTCTGTGATTTTTCAAATCAGTTATATCCTTTCACAGTTTTAAATGCAGAAACCAAATCTGTACGCCCATCGAATACACGTGCATTTGTAAGCTCTGCAAGTTTATCAAGCTGAGTGGAATCAGCATTGCCGAACATAATTGAAAATACAGGAATATCCAGACCAAGTTTATTATAATAGTCCGTACATTCCGATTCTGATATGGTATCCGATGCACCGTCACTCATTAATATAATTGCAGGTGTATAGTCTTTCAGATTTTCATATTCTGAAAGAATTTCCATTCCCTTTTTTACAGCAACATACATATTTGTTCCGCCATGTGGGTTTTCACTGCTGATTTGTTCATAAAGATATTCAAGACTTTCTGCATCTGAATTTTCTGCTGTATAGATATTGCGGATATCGCCGGAAAATGTTATTACAATATTCACTTCGTTCCTGCCCGCCTGAAGCATGTTATTTTCTGCATTTTCCTGTATCAGAATTTGTGCCATAGCTTTTTCCAGCTGTGCATTTCCTTCACCGGTCATACTGCCGGAGAAATCCAGACAATATATATTCAGTGACGGTTTACGGAATTCTGTCTGATATAAATTCAAAGCTTTTGTCAGAACTTTTTCAGCCGGCATAGTAATCGGTGAAAGGATTCGTTGTGTATCAATGCCCCAGTCTTTATTGAAAATATTGCTGTTTTCTTCCGAAACATTTTCAAATCCGGTTCGACGACCGGTTTTCTGAATTTCATTCTGTACATCTTCGGAAAGAAGATATTTTTGTACTGCCTGAAATGCCTCCTGTTTTTTTGTATTGCCATGGTCAACATAACAAAGCGGTGAATCGGCAATATTTAATCCGTCAGCCGGATAAACAACATAAAGCGGTTCTTTACCCTGAGAAACAAGTTCCTGATTTGTGTCAATAATCAAACATTCATAGTTGACCATAGCATCAAAATCACCTGCAAGGAACATATCTTTAAGCCAGTCTGAACTGCCGGAACTGCGGTCAATTCCGGAAAGTAGCTGGGAAATATCACGTTTCAGAGTTTCGCTTTCCAAATCACTTTCTGTCAGCGTATCTGTTTTTCCGAGCAATGCATACAGAAATCCTATGTAAGCACCTGCTCCGGAATTTGACTGGGTGGCACTTGTCATGCAAAAAGATAACTTACCGTTTCGGATTGCATCTAAAATATCGATAACTGAAACTTCTTTTCCTACAAATCCGAGATTTTCCGCAAGAGATTTTCGGATACCGAAAACAACCGGCGTAGTATATACAGAGGAATTATATTTGACTATATGTGAAGTATCTCCCAATGAAATCCACAGACTTGATGCCGGCCAGACAGCATCATATTCCTCTGCACCGGATTGCAGTGTGTGCATAATATCCACAGAACCCTGATACGTCATTTCAATTGTAACGCCTGTTTTATCTGCACATCTGTTGAGAATGTCAGAAAGTTCCTTGTTTTCAGAACCGGAAAGAATTTTTATTGTTTCCCCGTTGAAATTTCCGTTGTATCTTGCATCAGCGGAAACGTTGCTTTTCTCATCAGTACCGCATCCGCACAGGATAAATACAGGAAGAAATATTACTGTAAACAAGCGTACGAAAAATGATTTCTTCATACTGAATCCTCCAAATTTTTAAAAATTAAACGTTTAATTCTTTACAGCATTACAAACAGTTGATGTATTTACTTTATTATAAAATATATGTGTAAAATCTGCTATCACTGTTATGTAAAATTTATGAAAACTCAAAAACAGTTTTTTAAAATATGAGCCTGAAGAATACAGATAAAAAAAGCAGTGCCAACGCACTGCTTTCAGACTATATAAAGTATTTCAATTTGAAAAAGGCGTGAAAATTTTAAGCTTTTTTTGAATACATAAAATAAAACATTACTGCTGACGTAAAAAATTCTGCCGTAGCATATGCAAGCCATAAGCCATTCATTCCAAAAAGTGCCGAAAGCAGAAACGCAAAGAAAAGTATCATTACAAATCCACGCAGTACAGATATTATAAATGCGGTGCGTGCATTTTCAACTGCACTTAAGAAACTGCTTCCGACTATATTTAATCCTGAAAAAAGAATCCCGATAAAGTAGAGTCTTATGCCTGTTACTGAATATGATGCAAGCAGTTCATTGCCCTCGCTGTTGAAGAAATCTGTGATATAAACGGCAGAAACTGCCAGAAATATATATATGACTGTGGCAATAATGAATGAAACTGCAAGCGACATACGGCATAACCAGTTTACCTCACACATATTTCTGTTTCCAAAGCTTTTGCTTATAAGTGGCTGACTGCCCTGAGCAATGCCGTTTGAGAAAGCAGTTGCTACAAGAGCTATATTTGCAACTATTCCATAAGATGCCACACCTGTATTTCCTGCAAGTTTCAGAATAAGAAAGTTAAATGTCATAGTTATTATTCCTGATGAAATCTCGGCAACAAATGCGGAAAATCCTACCTGACACGAAACAAACAGTTTTTTTAATGAAGGAATACAGAATTTTATTTTAACATTGCTTTTATCTGAAAGCAGATGAACAAGGCAAATGCTTATTCCTACTATCGGAGAAATTCCTGTTGCAAGAGCTGCACCATTCATTCCCATTTTCAAAGGAAACATAAATATGTAGTCAAATACAATATTGAAAAGACTGCTTATTAAAGTTGCTGTCATTGCTATGTTTGGTGCATTATCGTTTCTGACATATGCATTTATAACATAGTTAAGCATAAAAAAAGGCGAAAAGCTCATAAATATACGGGTATATGATATTCCTGTATTCAGAATAACGCTGTCTGCTCCTAATAAAGTGAGTATCTCTTCAGTAAAAAGATTTCCTGATATTGCAAATATCAGTCCTGTAATAACAGTAAAGAAAACGGAATTGAATATGTAATCATCGGCATTTTTAAAATTTTTCAGTTTTGCTATTGTATATCTTATTGCAGAACCTGTTCCAATCATTGAACCTATTGCAAAGATTAAATTGTAAATCGGAAGAACCAGATTCAATGCTGTAAGTCCGTCTGCACCCTGTGACTTTGCAATAAAGTACGAATCTGCAAGTATATAGCATGACAAACCGACCATTGCAAAAATATTAAGAGACACATATTTTATAAACTGCTTTTTAATATTCATTGTTACCTCCGAAAAATAATATTAAACAATAATTATAACACAATATATTTTTTTGTCAAGTACCGGATTTAAAAAATATATTTTTAACAAAAAACAGATATTCTGTGAAATTATAAAAAATTATTGAAAATATATCCGGATTATGATATAATAAAGAAAATAATTACTGCCGGAAAAGGCAGGTGAAGAATATGGGGGTATATAAATATGATTTTCAGAAAAGCTTTAGCCTCACTTATGGCAGTTTCAATATGCATGTCGCTTTTCAGTTTAAAAGCTTTTTCGGAAACTTTTCAGCCGTCACTTCTTGACGTTTCGGAATTTACTGTTTCAGATGAAAATCTCGTTCATCTCGGTTCATCATATCTTAATGACGTTTCAGTGCTTTTTGACGAACAGGACAAAGTTCCGGAATCTCCGCAGAATACAGAGGTAGACAAGGAAATTTTCGATTCTACAAATAAAAGTACAAACTGGAAACCCAATCAGCAGGCTGAATACGGTGATGATTCTTTTTATATAGACCTGAAAGCAAATTATATTATAACCGGTATATGTTATCTTGATACAAACGGAATCAATAACTGGAAAGTTGAAAGCGGAGAGCCTTTTAACTGGAATGAAATTCTTTCTTTTTCAACAGATTCATATATGTCCTGGCAGGGAAGAAGTATTTCAGATACAGAGCCTACAAGATATTTAAGATTTTCAACGGGCAGTGGTGACAGTGGTATAAGTGAACTTGCAATTTACGGATATAAGGTTTCGGAATTGTCTGATGAACAACGTGCAAAAACATCGGCAAAGCCGTCCGGTTCTGAAAAAACAAATCTTACCGCAGGAGGAAAAGTCGGTGTCAATGCATTTATCGACGACCCTATGACATCAATTTATGCATCGGGAAATGTCCGTGAATATCATAATCTTAACTGGCTTATAGATTCTGACGGAAAAATCAAATTTACTCAAGGCTCGTGGGGAGATATGGACAGCTATTATGCCTCGATGAAAGCTCAGAATATCAATATTATTCCTTGCTTTCAGGGGGGAAGCAGTTATATTTACGGAAGTTCCGATTATCCGGAAATTGCAGTTCCGAAAGGTGCTGACACTCTTAACCCCGCAAGCTATACCCTTCACGCACAGGCATTGTATCAGGTTGCACTGCGTTACGGCAGTAACAAAAATGCGGATTCTGCAAGCTTTAACGTTGCGGATTCAAAAGAACCCGTTGCAGGTATGGGATTGCTGACGGCTCTTGAAAACTGCAATGAACCCAATAAAAGCTGGAGCGGTAAGGAAAATTATTATACACCCTATGAGCTTGCATCAATGTGTTCGGCGGATTATGACGGTCATGAGGGAACTATTCCGAATGCAGGTGTAAAAAATGCCGACCCGAATTTCAGGCTTGCTGTCGGCGGACTTGTCGGAACATCAACTGTTCTTGATTATCTTACAGAAATGAAACTCTGGTTTGACTACAACCGTTCTGACGGAAAATTTGCTGTTGATATTATAAACGTACATATTTCTCCCGATAGTTTTAATCCCGAAAGCAGTAGCTTTGCGGAAAAAATTCAGTCAATTCAGAACTGGATAAACGAAAACGCTCCCGGAACAGAACTCTGGATATCTGAATATGATATTCCTATGAGTGACTGTACAGCCGAGGGAGTAGATAATCATGACAATGAAGAATATCAGCTGAAATATGCACAGCGAATCATAAGAACAAATCTTATTGCTCTGAAAAACGGTGCGGACAGAATAACAAAATTTCAGCTCCGTGACGAAGCAGACGGAGGTTATGCCAACTGCGGAATTGTTACTAAAAAAGGCGAATGGAATAAAAAAACTGCATGGTATCATCTTTCATGTATGACATCTGTTCTTGAAAATGCTGATTTCTATGAAGATTTATCAGATAAAGATGTTTCCGTTTATCGTTTCAAAGACCGTATAACCGGAGAATTTATCGATTGTGTATGGTCACCGACAAATGAAAACAAGGTTATTGAAAATTTTTCATTGCCCGCCGAGAATACAGCCTTTGCGTATCTGACAGAACCGTCACAATATGCCGAGGGAACAACAACAAATCTTAAAATTACTGACGGCAGAATAAATATTAATGTAACTGAAACACCTGTTTATATTACATATTCCCGTTCTGAAAAAACAGTTGTAAACGGCAGGGATTATTATATTCACCCGTCTTCAATATGCCTTTCAGCCGACCGCAGTACAGAAATATGTGATTTTTCTTCCGTTCCTTCTGATAAAGTTCTGAATCAGTTTTACCGTATGTTTGATGAGCCGGAAACAATGCCGGAATTTATCTATGGCAATACATCATCACTTCAGACACCTTCTACAAATGTTACTCAGTCAGGTATTACATGCTATGCTGACCTCGGCGGTTTATACCGCATAACAGGATTCGGAATTTATGACACTTACGGAACAGGAAATTTTTCCGTTTATGATGCAAATACAGATGTTCTCCTTTGGTCAAGCGATATGGGAAGTTATATGAGCCGTAATATTGATATGATTTCTGAATCAGCAGTTACAGACAGGCTGAAAATCGTAAAGAACGGAGGAGACCTTAACGAATTTGCTATATACGGTTATGCCGTTTCGGATAAAATAATTGCCGGTGATGTTAATTCGGACGGTACTTTTAATATTGCTGACGCCGTTATGATGCAGAACTATCTTTTATGCAGATGTGAGCTTTCTGACTGGGAAGCGGGAGATTTATATAAAGATAATATAATCAATATATTTGATTTCTGCCTGATGAAACAAAAGCTGATTGAAAATATCCTATGAAATTTTTCTTGAGGCATCTTCCTGAGGTGATTGACTTTGTACAGAATACTCGTTGCAGATGATGAACCTGACGTTCTTAGTCTGCTTAATGATTACTTTGAAATTAATGGATATGAAGTTATAACTGCTGAAAACGGTAAAAAAGTTCTTGAAAAGGCAAGCCGGAATCCGGATATAATAATTCTTGATATAAATATGCCTGATATGGACGGAATCGAAGTCTGCAAAGCTATCCGGGAATACGTTTCCTGTCCGATACTTTTTCTGACGGCAAGAGCAGAGGACTGCGATAAGATTACAGGATTTTCCGCCGGCGGTGATGACTATATAATAAAGCCGTTTTCAATAGACGAACTTGGTGCAAGAGTATCAGCACATATACGCCGTGAACATCGTGAAAATGTAATATCAAACGTTCGGTTTTTCGGAAAGCTTGCAGTTGACTATTCAGCAAAAATAATTTCGGTGAACGGATTGAAAATTGAGTTTGCAAAAAAAGAATATGAAATCATAGAGCTTTTATCTGTAAATTCCGGACAGGTTTTCGATAAAGAGAGAATATACGAAAAAATATGGGGCTATGATGCTGAAGGAAATAATACTGTTGTTGCTGAACATATCAGAAGAATACGTTCAAAATTATCCGTATACAATGAATCATACCATATTGAAACATTATGGGGAATTGGTTACAGATGGGTAAAATAAAAAAGCTTTCAATTAAATGGTGTTTTTTGATATATCTGCCATTTTGTTTTATTACAGCATTTCTGGGTTCAATGGGAATAGGAATAGCTACAAATGCACTTCAGGACTGGTATCATAAGATTCACAGTGAAGAACAGCTTTATGCATATTTTAATCCGGAATATGAAATTTATTTTGATGAAAACGGTATCCCGAAAGATAAATATATTATTACGGATTTACGTCCCGTTGCTGAAAAAAAATATATGATAATATATTTTATTATAAGCAATGCACAGTTTATACTTATTCCATTGTGGGTAATATTCTGTGTTGCCGTAACCGGAATAA
>JAEDMB010000039.1 GCA_016303235.1 Oscillospiraceae bacterium | reverse complement strand
CTCATTTTTAAAACCAAAATTCAATTTTTTTTCCGAGGACTGTTATTCCGTCTATTGTAGAGTCCTCTGAAATAAAAGGCTTGTTATCTTTTAAAGCTTTTTCAACTAATTTGATTTCATTATCTATATTATACTCACCAAGGTCAATAGGATAATATTCAATTTCTTCTCCAAATTTTTCTTGATATTTTTCTTTAAGTTTTTCAAGTTTGTCTGATTTTTTCTGATATTCTTTATCATCTTCAAAGGGTATACCGAATATTTCTTCCATTTCTTTATTTGTATACATTTTAAAACCCTCTTTCAATCAAACAAATTAAAAAAATCCCGTTTACAATAAAAAAGTAAAATTGACTTTTTTCCGCAAAAACTTTACAATGCAAGTACATTATATCATACTTTTGTTTATTTGTAAAGATTTTTGTTGAAAAGTATTTATAAAGTATATGGAAATCAGATATATTTTGCAATAAAAAAAATATCTATGTTTTTTAATCCAACTCACGTTAATCACTTTTTTTTAATGTAATTTATCTGAAATTTTATGTATTATTTTTATGAAGAAAGTGGTAATATAAAATCAGTAATATTAATTAAAAGTACAAGGGCGTACCGGTCAGAACTGGGTATGCCCTTTATATTTTAGTTCAGTAACAAATCGGAGGTTTAAATTATGCATCTGACATTAAGAGAACAGGAACGTCTTATGACGCATTATGCAGGCGAACTTGCAAAAAGCAGGAAAAAAAGAGGATTGAAATTAAATTATCCGGAAGCAATTGCATTGATTACTTCTGAAATACTTGAAATGGCAAGAGATGGACTTTCAGTAACTGAATTAATGTCTGCGGGGAGAAAAATTCTTTCATCTGATGATGTAATGGACGGTGTTGCCGAAATGATTCATGAAATTCAGCTTGAGGCAACTTTTCCTGACGGTACTAAGCTCGTTACTATTCATGAGCCAATCATTCCGAACGGAAAAACAATTCCCGGAGAATATCTGATTGATGATGGTGAAATTGTAATCAATGAAGGAAAAGAAACCATTAATCTTATTGTTACAAATACGGCTGACAGACCTGTTCAGATAGGTTCTCACTTTCATTTTTTTGAAGTCAATAAAATGCTTTCTTTTGACAGAAAAAAGGCATACGGTTATCATCTTGATATTCCCTCGGGAACTGCAGTACGATTTGAACCGGGGGAAAGCAAGAATGTAAGCCTTGTCAGAATTGGTGGAAACAGAATCGGATACGGATTAAATAATCTGGTATGCGGAAAAATGGACGATGAAAGTGTAAAACAAAAAGCTTTTGAAAAGGCAAAGGAGCTTGGATTTAAGGGGGCTGAATAAAAAATGTTCAAGATGAATAAAAAACAATATACAGCAATGTTCGGAGCTACAGTTGGTGACAGGGTACGTCTTGCCGATACATCGCTTATTGCGGAAGTTGAAAAAGATTATACAGTTTACGGTGATGAGGCAAAATTCGGCGGTGGAAAATCTCTCCGTGACGGAATGGGACAATCCTGCTCTGTACCTGACAGCGAATGTCCGGATACCATTATAACAAATGCACTTGTTATTGACTATACAGGAATATACAAGGCGGATATTGGTATTAAGGACGGAAAAATATGCGGAATAGGCAAATCCGGAAATCCTGACATTATGGACAATGTTACACCTTCGCTTGTATTTGGAGCTTCTACTGAGGCAATTGCCGGAGAAGGATTAATTCTGACTGCCGGAGGAATTGATACACATATTCATTTTATCAGCCCGACACAGATTGAAACCGCACTTTATTCCGGAATTACAACTATGATTGGCGGAGGAACAGGCCCTGCAGACGGTACAAATGCAACGACATGCACACCGGGAAAATTCAATATTCATAAGATGCTGGAATCTGCTGAAGAATATCCGATGAATCTCGGTTTTTTGGGAAAAGGCAACAGTGCAGATTATAAAGCACTTGCAGAACAGATTGAATCAGGTGCCTGCGGTCTGAAAATTCATGAGGACTGGGGAGCAACGCCGAGTGTAATTAATCAGTCGCTGAACGTTGCGGACGATTATGATGTTCAGATTTCTATTCATACAGATACGCTTAATGAAGGCGGATTTGTAGAAGATACAATTAATGCAGTCGGAGGAAGAACTATTCATACTTATCATACAGAGGGTGCAGGCGGAGGACATGCTCCTGATATTATCAAAACTGCCTCATTTCCGAATATTCTTCCTTCTTCTACAAATCCTACTATGCCGTTCACAAAAAATACAATTGACGAGCATCTTGATATGCTGATGGTCTGTCATCATCTTGACAGCAGAATACCGGAAGATGTTGCTTTTGCCGATTCACGTATCCGTCCGGAAACAATTTCAGCAGAAGATGTACTGCATGATATGGGTATATTCAGCATGATGAGTTCAGATTCGCAGGCTATGGGCAGAGTAGGAGAAGTTATTACCCGTACATGGCAGACCGCTTCCAAAATGAAAAATCAGAGAGGCATTCTGCCGGAGGATAATGAAAGAAATGATAATTTCAGAATCAAGCGTTACATTTCAAAATATACTATAAATCCGGCAGTCACACACGGGATTTCAAAATATGCAGGTTCAGTAGAAGTCGGAAAAATGGCGGATTTGGTTTTATGGAAACCCGAAATGTTTGGAGTAAAGCCGGAAATGATTATCAAAGGCGGTTTTATCTGTGCATCAAAAATGGGTGATGCAAATGCATCTATTCCGACACCTCAGCCCGTTGTATATACAAAAATGTTCGGAGCTTATGGGCTTGCAGTAAAGCATTGCTGTGCGGATTTTGTTTCAAAAGTATCTGCAGAAAACGGAATCGCTGAAAAGCTTGGTCTTGAAAGAATGATTTTACCGGTAGAAAATTGCCGGAACATAGGAAAGAAAGATATGAAGTTCAATGACAGAACCGGTGAAATTAAAGTAGACCCTGAAACTTATACCGTAACAGTTGACGGAGAAAAAATCACATGCGATTCAGCGGAGGAACTTCCACTCACGCAAAAATATTACTTGTTTTGACAGAAAGGACAGAAATAATTATGATTGCGGAAAAAATAATCGGCAAACTTGGAAAAACTGAAAAAACAGTTGATTATGTTAAAATTGAATGGTTTGAACGTGATAAAAAAATCCTCAGAAAAATCACTTCTTCCGGTGAAGAAATCGGAATCAGAACAGAATCAGCCCTTAATGAGGGAGATATTCTATATGAAGATGAAAATAAAATCATTGCAGTTGAGATAGCACCATGCAGTCTGATTTCTGTTTCTGTAAATTCTATGCAGGAAATGGGCAGGCTTTGTTTTGAACTGGGTAACCGTCATTTATCGCTTTCCATTGGTGAAAATACAGTTAAATGCCCGTTTGATGAACCGACATTTTTCTATCTCGGCAAGCTTGGGTTTGAAGTCAGAAAAGTTTATGAAAAATTTGACGGCTATATTGAATGTAAAGCACATACACACACTCACGGACACAGTCATCATGATGAATAGAGGATATTTGAAACTTTTGCAGGCACTGGATTCACTTTTTCCTGTTGGTTCATTTACATTGTCTAACGGACTTGAAACCTATGTACAGAAAAATCTTGTATGTAATGCGGAAACACTTACAAAATTTTTAAATGCTTATATTTATGTACTTCCCACAAGTGATTTAGGATTTACGGCAAAATCAGCAATGGGCGAACCTTTTGAAATCCTTGATGAAATTTGTACCGCATCAAAATCACCTTATGAATTAAGAAACGGAAGTGAAAAGCAGTGTATACGCTTTATAAAATCTGAAAAAGCACTGGGAAATTACAATGAAATTAATCGTTATTCGGAAATGATAGATTCCGGAATATGCAGAGGGTGTTATCCGGTCGCAGTCGGACTTTTTATCAGGGATACCGGAACTGATATTGTACAGGGACTTGAAATGTACTGTTACAGTCTTTTATCGTCTATGGTGAATCATGCTGTCAAGCTTGTACCGCTCAGACAGCTTGACGGACAGAAATGTCTTTCTGAAGTAATGAAAAAAATCCCGTTTGCTGTAAAAAAAGCAATGGAAATTCCAATAGATGAGCTTGGAATAAGCGGTGCGGGATTTGATTTCCGTTCTATGCAACATGAGAAACTTTATTCAAGACTATATATATCGTAACGGAGGAATCAGATATGTCATATGTAAAAATCGGTATAGGCGGGCCTGTTGGTTCGGGTAAAACAGCATTAATTGAACGTCTTACAAGAAAAATGTCGGAGGAATACAGTATATGCGTTGTAACCAATGATATTTATACAAAAGAAGATGCGGAATTTTTGATTAAAAATTCAAAGCTTCCGGCAGAAAGAATTGTTGGTGTTGAAACAGGAGGCTGTCCTCATACGGCAATCCGTGAAGACTGCTCTATGAATCTGGAGGCAGTCGAAGAAATGGTAAAAAAATTTCCTGATGTTCAGATTGTTTTCATCGAAAGCGGAGGAGATAATCTTTCCGCTACATTTTCTCCTGATTTGGCAGATGCATCTATATATGTAATTGATGTTGCACAAGGTGAAAAAATTCCGAGAAAAGGAGGGCCGGGAGTAACACGTTCCGACCTTTTAGTAATTAATAAAACTGACCTTGCACCAATGGTAGGAGCAAGCCTTGACGTTATGGCAAGAGATTCAGAGAGAATGAGGGGAGGCAGACCATTTTTGTTTACCAATCTTATGACTCTGGAAGGTGTGGACAGCGTAATAGAATGGATAAAAAAATCAGTTTTGCTTGAGGATTTGAAATGAGCCGTCTTTTTTTAAAAGCTGAAAATTATAACGGGAAAACTGTGATTTCTGACAGCTTTTTTACTGCACCGATTAAAATCGCAAAGCCTTTTTACTGTGATAATTATACAGAAGTTATGATGATGACTGCAAGTGCCGGTATTCTGGAAGGGGATTTTTATGATATTGAAATTCACGCAACGGAAAATACATCATTAAGACTGACAGGTCAGTCATATACAAAAATTTTCAGAGCTACTGAAAAAGGTGCTTTTCAGAAAATTAAAATTACTGTTGAAAAAAATGCATCTTTTATTTATTTTCCAATGCCAGTAATTCCTTATGGAGGAAGTATTTTCAGCAGTTTTACGGAAATTTATCTTAATGAAATCTGTCGTTTTGCGATATGTGATATTATTTCCTGCGGAAGAAAAGCAATGAATGAAGAATTTATGTTTAAATCCTATCGTTCGAGAATAGCCGTCTATGTGGACGGAAAAATGAAGTACCTTGATAATCAGAAACTTATTCCTGAAGAAATAAATTTAAGTGATACAGGATTTTTTGAAGGATATTCCAGTTTGGGAATGTTATATGTCTACGGATATGAAAATATAGTTCTTCCTGAAAGTAAAACATGTGAAATTGCTGTCACAAAAGCATTTTCCGGAAATTGTATCAGGATTTTCAGTAATTCTGCTGATGAAATATTAAAACAATTGAAATTGATTCTTTCACAAATTTCTTGACAGCTGAAATTTTTTATGATAAAATAAAAGCATAGCAAAGGTGCTTTCCGGCTTTTTTAAGCTGTACTCAGTCACCTTTGCTTTTTTTATTTTCATAAAGCAGGGAGTAATTTATGATAAATCATGTTTTTTTTCAGAAGCTGAAAATATTTGACAGCAAGCGTATTTCTGCTGTTTTTATGATACTTTTTATTGTTATAACACTGACAATTTTTATAAGCAACCGCTATATGAATACTTGTTTGAAAAAGGAAAAAAATGCACAGCAGAACCGTATTGAACTGCATAATTTAGGTGAGGAACTTGCTGATGCTTCCGATTATCTTACAGATGAGGCAAGAAAATTCGCTGTCACAGGGGAAATTGACCATTTTTATAATTACTGGTATGAAGTTTATGAATCGAAAAAAAGAGATACCGTAATTTCAACACTTTCATCATATAATCCGCCGGAAAACGAACAGGCATTGCTTACGGAAGCAAAAGCATATTCTGATGCATTGATAGAAACCGAAACCATTTCTATGAAACTCAAATTGCTTTCAAGGAATTATAATCCGGAAAGTTTTAAATCCGACTCTAATCTTTATTCTTATTTGAATTATGTATACAATTATGATTTGCCTGAAGAATATTTATTTCTTTCGTCAGAGCAGATGGAGGAAAAATCAATTGAGATTTTATATGATTCCTGTTATTATGAATCAAAAAGTCTGATTATGTCACCAATCGAAGAATTTCAGTCTGTTATGGATAATCGTCTGAACTGTTCTGTTGAAAAATCAATACAGAAACAGGATACTGCCTCCGTGGTTCAGATATGCTGTTCAGTTTCAGTACTTGCATTAATAGGATTGCTGATATTGGGATTGAATTTTTTATATGTCCGTCCGCTGAATGAATACGCTGATTCTTTGTCAGCTGACAGTGTTCAGAATCAGCTTGAACATCAGGATTTTTCAAAAGTACGTGTTATTCCGCAGGGTGCAAGGGAACTTTATTGTTTTGGAGAAACTTTTAATCATTTGTCTTTGATTTTGCATGAAGAACTTAAAAGGCGTGCCGTTGCTGAAAAGGAAATGCGGTATGCCCGTGATGAAGCAGACCGTGCAAATCGGGCAAAGAGTGATTTTTTTGCACAGATGAGTCACGAACTCCGTACCCCTTTAAATGCTATAATCGGTTATTTGTACCTGTTAAGAGAAACACAGCTGAATGAAAAACAGAAAGAATATTGCAGGGCAATTGACTTTTCATCTGAAAATCTTCTTGGACTTATAAACAATATTCTTGATTTTTCTAAAATGGAATCAGGAAATATGGTTTTTGAAATAACAGATTTTGATTTGCCACAGCTTATTAATGATATTTATAATATGATGAAAAGCAATGCAATACAAAAAAATCTGAAACTTAAATTTTATTTATCCGAAGATATTCCGCAGTTTGTAAAAGGAGACCCTTTAAAGCTTCAGCAGGTTCTTGTTAATTTATTAAGCAATGCTTTGAAATTCACATCAAGCGGAACTATTTCTCTCAAAGCTGATGTAAAAATTAAAAACAGTGAGAAATGTATTATTGAATTTAGTGTGAGAGATACCGGAATAGGTATTGCAAAGGAAGATTTCAATAAAATTTTTCAGCCGTTTGTACAAAGCGATGCAGGTGTTACAAGGACATATGGCGGTACAGGGTTAGGACTGCCGATTTCTCAGAAAATAGTACAGAATGCAAGCGGTGGAAAATATGAAATAAAAGTGGACTCTGTTTTAAATCAGGGTTCTTGTTTTCATTTCAGAATGGAATTTTTATCAGGAAAACAAGTCAATTCCGTTTCTGAAACGGCTGAAAAAACTGAAGTATTTGAAAAAAATACCAGTGTTCTTCTTGTAGATGACAATGAAATAAATCTGAAAATGGAACAGTGTATTCTTGAAGGATACGGATTAACAGTAACAACAGCCCAGAGCGGTTCAGAGGCTCTTGCATATGCAGAAGAAAATCATTTTGATATAATCTTTCTTGATTTGCATATGCCTGAGCTTGACGGATATGAAACTGCAAAGAGACTCCGCCTTCTGACAAACTGCAGATATACTCCTATTATTGCACTGACCGCAGATGTGGTATCCGGTGTAAGAGAAAAAGCAGAACAGTCAGATATGAATGATTATCTTTCAAAGCCATTTAAGCCGGAACAGCTGAAAATATTGATTTCAAAGTATCTTCAGATTTCAAAAAATGAACCGGAAAAGCTTTTGACAAACAGCTGTGCAATTTTTGATTATGATTCCTGCCTTAAAACTTTAAACGGAAAGAAAGATGTTCTTGTAAAACTGATAAACAGCTTTTTGGATATGCATGAAAATGATTGTGAATATATAAATAATCATATACAGCATGGATATTGGACAAATGCCATAAATATGCTACATGACATAAAGGGTATTTCCGGAAATCTTTGCTGTCAGAAATTATATAACGTTTCCTGTATTCTGCATAAGGAACTTACAGAAGAAAGAACAGATACACTTTCTGTATTTCAGGAAGTATGGAAAGAAACTATAAACGCACTCAAAACTTATTCCTTAATGCACAGACAGTCTGATTTATATGAAAAAAATGAAGTGCCTTTTTCTGAAATCTGGAGAAAATTCTTTTCACTTTGTGAAGCATATGATATTTCTGCATCAGATTATTTTGATAAAAACCGTTCTGCATTTAAGACAGCATTTGAAAAATCAGAGTTTATGCAATTGGAACGTGCTGTCAGACAGTATGATTTTCCTTGGATTACAGAAAATATTAAATATCAGGATAAGGGGTAATTATATTATGTATAAAGTATTATTGGTTGAAGATGATTCCGCAATGCGTTTTATTTACTCTAAAATGAAAGTATGGACAGCCTGTGGCTTTCAGATTTCTGCTGAGGCTTCAAACGGAAAAAATGCTCTGGAAATTCTTAAAGAACAGTCATTCGATTTGATTTTTACGGATATCCGTATGCCTTTTGTAGACGGGATTGAACTTCTCCGGAAAGTTAAACAGAGTGATATTGATACAAATGTTGTTTTCGCAAGCTCATATGATGAATTTGAATATGCAAGGCAGGGATTGATATTAGGAGCTTTTGATTATATTCTGAAACCTGTAAACGAAAAGCAAATGGAAGACGTTCTGAACCGTGTGAAACAACGTTTGCAGAAAATCAAATCAGATATATTAGAACCGGCTGTTTCAGAGGCTTTTGATAAAATCGGCGTTCCGCACGACAAAGGAAAGTTTATACATAATATCGCTGTCTGGTTTTCGGAACATTACGGAAAACCTTTTACAATGGAAGATATAGCAGAATCCTTCGGACTGAACAAGGATTATTTCGGAAAACAGTTTAAACAAAAAACGGGAGTAACATTCAGTTATTTTTCCTCTGTCCTGAAAATTTCCTATGCTAAAGAGTTACTGAAAACAGGAAACTATAAAACATATGAAATCAGTGATATACTTGGATATTCTTCAACAGATTACTTTACAAAAATATTCAAGGAGATTACCGGAGAAACACCCTCTCAGTTTCGTGCAGAGCTTGAAAAAATGTAGTTTGCTGTTTTTTATTGTATTTTCTCTGCTTTTTTAGGTTTGAAGTTTCTGTTCTGTGTTGTATACTGTAATTACAGTAACGGAGGTGAGAAAAATGGAAAATTATGTGATTACTATTGCACGAGGTTTCGGAAGCGGTGGAAAACAGATTGGCTTACAGCTTTCTGCACAGCTTGGAATACCCTGCTATGAAAGTCAGATTCTTGCAATGGCATCTAATTACAGTGGCATAAATAAGGATTTGTTTTTTCAGGTAGATGAAAAACTCAGAGGTCATCACCTTATTAAACGGCTTATGAGAGCAAGCAATTGTGATGACATTGTAGAACCTACTGAACGCAGTTTTATTTCAGATGTGAATCTTTATAACATTCAGGCGAAAATCATTCGTGAACTCGGGAAAAATCAGTCCTGTATTATTATCGGAAAGTGTGCCAACCATCTGCTGAGAGATTATGACAATGTGGTCAGTGTTTATATTGAAGCACCAAGAGCATACTGTGTCAGAAATGTTACTGAAAGGCTTGGAGTCACAGAAGACGAAGCTCATAAGATGATTTATCAGACTGACAAGTACCGTGCAGATTACTACAAATACTATACAGGCGGTGAAGTATGGACAAATCCGGTTCTTTATGATATGACACTGAATTCCGAACGTATCGGAGAGGAAAAATGTACGGAACTGATTATTCAGTATCTGAAAATCAAGTTGGGAAATGATATTCTTTCTAAAAAAGGCACAGAGGAAAATGCAAAGGCACTCAGACAGCTTGGTATTGAGTACTGATAAAAAAACTAAATCAAGACAAAGATGTCGGATATGTTCATGAATATGACATGCCGATATTTTTTTATTTTATGGAGGGAAAAACAATGAAAAAGAAAATGTTTTCAAAAATTATGTCTGTCCTGTCTGCAATGACAATCGGTATTTCTTTAACTGCATGCGGAAGTGAACCGACAGCATCAGACAGTGATACTGTAAAAGTCGGACTTCTTCATTCTTTAACAGGTTCTATGGCAATAAGTGAAAAGTCAGTCCGTGATGCAGAAGTGCTTGCAATTGAAGAAATCAATTCAGCCGGCGGTGTACTTGGAAAACAGATTAAATATGTTGAGGAGGACGGTGCTTCTGAACCTTCAACTTTTGCAACTAAAGCAGAAAAACTGATAGACAGTGAAAAGGTTGCAACAATTTTTGGTTGCTGGACATCTTCATCAAGAAAGGCTGTAAAGCCGATTGTTGAAGATTACAATGCATTGCTCTGGTATCCTGTACAGTATGAGGGTATGGAATCCTCGAAAAATATTATTTATACCGGTGCAGCACCTAATCAGCAGATTGTTCCTGCAATTGAATATCTTATTGAACAAGGATATACAAAATTTTTCCTTCTGGGTTCTGACTATGTATTCCCGAGAACTGCCAATATGATTATAAACGCACAGTTGAAAAATGCAGGTCTTGAGGTCGTCGGCGAAGAATATGCTGATATGGATCAGACTGATTTCTCTGCAATTATTTCAAAAATTGAATCTGCAAAGCCGGAAGTTATTATAAATACTCTTAACGGCACAGGAAACGTATCATTCTTTAAGCAGATGTCTGAAAAAAATTATACAAGTGATGATTATATGACAATGTCATTTTCAATCGCAGAAGAAGAAGTTGCAACTATCGGAGCTAATATTCTTCAGGGACATTTAGTTTCATGGAATTATTATCAGACTACTGAAACAGATAAAAATACAGCATTTGTAGATGCATATAAAGCAAAATACGGAAATGACCGTGTTACTTCTGACCCTGCGGAGGCTGCTTATGATGCAGTTTATCTCTGGAAGGAAGCTTGTGAAAAGGCAAACAGCTTTGAAGTAGGCGATGTTGTTTCAGCAATTGAAAAAGGAGATATTTCTTTTGATGCTCCTGAGGGTACTGTTACTATTAACGGTGAAAATCATCATCTTTCAAAGCCTGTCCGCATTGGCGAGGTCGGAACAGATGGTCTGATTCATGAAATTTATGCAACAGAAGCTGTTGAGCCTGACCCTTATCTTACAACTTATGACTGGGCAGTTTCTGCCGGAATCCAGCCACTGGAATAAATCAGAGTTTTTCTTTTATCACCCTTAAATTATAGATGACTGCTCGGATATTTAGCAGTAAATATCCGGCATCATTCTATATTTATGACGGGCGAATGTTTTTAATAAAGGAGTGTTTGTATGGAACAATTTGTAAATACGTTATTTAATGGTATTAGTCTGAGTTCTATAATATTGCTCACTTCTATCGGACTGGCAATTACATTTGGTCTGATGCGTGTTATAAATATGGCACATGGTGAATTTATTATGATTGGTGCATATATGACCTATGTGGTTCAGGAGATTTTTTATAGGTTTGTGCCGTCCGGATTTCAGGATATTTATTATTTTATTGCTATACCTGTTGCATTTCTTGTAACATTTATGCTTGGAAGCCTTATGGAAAAATTTGTTATTTCCAGATTATACGGCAGAGAAATTGACAGCTTGCTTGCAACATGGGGAATAAGCCTTATTCTGCAACAGACGGCAAGGAGCATATTCGGAACTCAGGGTGTAAATGTCAATGCTCCTTCATTTCTCAAGGGAGGAATAACAATAGGAGGCTGTACATTTTCCTATAACCGTTTATTTATTATCCTTATGGTTGCATTGTGTCTTTTTTGTGTATGGTTTATAATGTATAAATCTAATTTCGGAAAGCAGATGAGAGCTGTTATGCAAAACCGCACTATGGCTCAGTGTATGGGTATAAATTCCCGCAGAGTAGATAATATTACATTTTCCATTGGTTCAGGGCTTGCCGGCATAGCAGGCTGTTCCATTGCGTTGCTTGGTTCAATTGATTCCACTGTCGGACAGAGCTATATTGTAAATTCATTTATGGCGGTTGTTCTCGGCGGTGTCGGAAAACTTCTGGGAACAGTTATAGGCTCTGTTATTATTGGTTCAGCAAGTATTTTTACAGAAAATTATACATCATCTACTATTGCAAAAGCAATTGTATTACTGATTGTTATTATTTTCCTGCAAAAGCGTCCGCAGGGACTTTTCGTAATAAAGAGCAGAAATCTTGATGAATAGAAAAAGGAGGATATGATGAAACAGCTTGTAAAAAAACAAGGCAGTAATATTTGTTTTGCTGTAATTGTGATTCTGATTGCACTTATGCCGGTACTGATGAATTCCGGTCTGATAAGCACCTCTATGGTTCTGTTTCTCGGAAAATGTATCGCTTTTGCAGTTGTTGCAATTGGACTGGATTTAATATGGGGTTATACCGGTATTCTCAGTCTTGGACATGGCTTGTATTTTGCTCTGGGCGGATACTGTATGGCGATGTATCTGAAACTTCAGGAAACAGGCGGTAAAATAACTGATTTTATGCAGATTGGCGGTCTTGATGAGCTTCCTTTGATTTGGCGTCCGTTTCAGTATCTGCCTTTGACATTGATTATGATTGTTGCCGTTCCTGCTGTTCTCGCCTTTGTTATTGGTTACTTTATTTTTAAGACACGTGTCAAAGGTGTTTACTTCTCCATTATCTCACAGGCTCTGACATGGGCAGCCTATTCTATTTTTATTGCCTTGTCTCCATATACAAACGGAAATGTAGGCATTACAGAAATTAAAACAATTTTCGGAAAAATCAAGGGCGAATCAAATCAGGGAAATTTATTTCTGCTTTTCTATGTTGCATTGATAATTCTTGTTTTGATTTATTCACTGGCAAAATTCCTTGTCGGAAGAAAATTCGGCAAGCTTCTGATTGCCATAAGAGACGGGGAAAACCGTACATATTTTTCAGGATATAAAGTAAGCAACTATAAAACATTTATCTATGTGCTTTCAGCTGTATTTGCAGGGATTGCCGGTGCTGTCTTTGTAAATTTCAATGGCAGTATCACACCGTCCCAGATGACTATTTCTTATTCAATCACTATGATTATCTGGGTTGCAGTCGGTGGCAGAGGAACTATTATCGGTGCAGTAATCGGAGCATTTCTTATTAATCTTTGCGAATATAATTTAAGTTCCGGCAGTATGGTTGAAATATGGCAGTATATTATTGGTGCAGTGTTCTGTATTACTATTCTGTTTTTCAAGGGCGGTATCATAGGAATTGTTAAGGAACAGATTCCGGCTTTTATCCGCAGACAGAAAAACAGTCGCACACATACGGAGGTGAAACAGTCATGAGCAGGTCAAAAGAAGATATAGTACTTGAAATAAACAATATTTCGGTCTGCTTTGACGGATTTTATGCCCTGACAGAAGTCAGGACATCTGTAAAGCGTAATACGGTACATTTTTTCATAGGTCCTAACGGTGCAGGAAAAACAACACTTCTTGATATTATATGTGCAAAAACTAAACCGACTTCCGGAACAGTTATGTTTTATCCGAAAAACAGAGAGCCGGTTCGTCTTACAGGAATGAAAGAATATAAAATTGTCGGCGAGGGAATAGGAAGAAAATTTCAGGTTCCGTCTGTATTTGTTAATCTTACTGTAACAGAAAATATGATTCTCTCACTTAAAGGACATAAAGGTATTCTTGATTCAATTTTTCATAAGCCTTCAGAAGAAGATATGAAAGATATACATTCAACGTTAAAACGTGTCGGACTGGACAGCCGTGCAGATGTACGTGCCGGAAGTCTTGCACATGGCGAAAAACAATGGCTGGAAATTGCAATGCAGCTGGTACAGAAACCGGAAATCATTATGCTTGATGAACCGGCTGCCGGAATGGGTAAGCCTGAAACATTCAGAACCGGTGAAATTCTGAAAGAAATCAAGAAAGAATGTACAATTATTGTCATTGAACATGATATGGATTTTGTAAAGCAGGCAGCCGATATTGTAACCG
>JAEDMB010000182.1 GCA_016303235.1 Oscillospiraceae bacterium | reverse complement strand
GAAACCAGCCGTCAAAATCAGTAATTTCTGCTGATGAACCTGCCATCATTATTGATGTACCAGTATCCGGAAATCCTCCCGGAGGAAATCCGTCGCTTTCACCTTCCCCACCATAGAAATCAGTCATTCCGAATCCATGACCTATTTCATGTTCAAGAACATGTATTCCAGTACCGTCAAGCATATTGATATATGCGTCATCTGAAAGTCTCTGTCCCCAGTCGCCACCGCAACCGCCTATTGCAGGAAATCCCTGTGTTGCCCATAAATACATATCAAATCTCTTGTCAAGTCCACCCGGATACTGATATGATTTATCCATGAAATGGTCAAATCTTGAAAGCTCTGACGGTGCAGAAGCAAGCTTGTCGGGAATTGTTTCAATTCCGTTTGATGTATCATAGGAGCTGTCATAATCTGAAATAAGACTGTCATAAACAATCTCATCGGGCTGTAAGTCAAGAAGTACATTTCTGTCAAGAACTGCCCAGCCTACTATTTTTACATCAATATGTTCATAAGGCCAGTTTTCATATCCGGCAAGCCACTTATTCCAGTCGTTATAGCATTTTTCAAGCATAGTTTCAAGCTGTTTTCTCTGTTCAAGAGTAATCGTCTTGTAGGACTGCCACCTTACAACGTAATTAATAGTACCTTTTCCGGCAATAATCTGGTCGAATATTGTATTCCACCTTGCCGTTGACTGTTCCTTTTCAACTCTGTTCTGCCAAATCCAGTCGCATGCATACTGATAATCTGACGGTAAATCACTTATACTTACTGCATTAGCAGTATAAGAAATATTTAAGCATTTTTCATAACTGAACGGAGCTGTAAGAGACAATGCAATTATTGACGCTCCGGCAAGACATGATACAAGTCTTTTGAATTTCATAAAAAAATCCTCCTCTTTTAAATTATTTTAATTTTACACCAAAATTTAATATTTGTCAACTATATTTTTCAATTTTTCAGAAAAATTATATTAAATGCATACATAAGTCAAAATTCATGTTAATTGAAAAAATTCCCTTGACATTATTGTCAGAAAATGATAAAATATCATTATTATATAACTGTTGGAAAAGGAGATTCCAGATGAATAAACTTACTGACGAAAGAAAACAGATTCTTGAATCGGCACTTCTTGAAAAAGGTGCTACAAAGAAATTTCTCGCCGATATAGACGATATACAGGAACTTATATTCCTTATTACTGTACTGAATGAGCGTTCCGATAAGAATGTAGGATTCAATATAGATGACAGTACTGAACTTATATACAAGCATCTTGTTGGTAAAATTTCGGAGCTTTCCGAATATTTTCTCATTTCTGACGGTTCAACAGGCGGACTTCTTATAAAAGACAATTACGCTGATTTGTTTACATGCCGTGAATTTGCTGAAGATGCCGTGAAACGTTACTCTGATATGGGTGTTGAATGTTCTGTTTTTGAATCAAAAAATGCAGGCAGAAATATTTTTGAATATCTTTACTATCTCGGTGTAAAATACCTTATGGTTGACTGCACAGAATCAAGTTACAGCATAGCTGTCAAAAGAAATGATATACTTTCAAAATCAAAAATAAGAAAATCCGCTGAATGTGATATTGACAACCCCTCATTAAGATTTGCAATATCAAATTTCTACTGCTCTCTTAATCACAAGGAAGCTTTCGGAATTGATGACAAAAAGCTTAATAATCTTCAGAATCTTATGATTTACTATACAGCCAATGCAAAATATCTCGTTCCGGCAAAGCGTATCCCGGAAAATCCCGAAAAATTAACTATGGCTAAAACATCTGTGGAAAATCAGGGAGAACTCCTCACTGTATTCACCGACAAGCCCGAATTTGACAAGTCATATTCAGATGAATGGGAATTTGCCGTTCTCGATTTGGAAAGAGTTCTGCAAAGTGCAGTTGCCGGAAAATGCAACGGTATTGTTATAAACCCATCAAGTGAAAGGCTTTCGCTTGACAGAGCTACTATAAATCACATAATGAAAACTGCAAAAAATATAAAAATTAAGGCTTAATCTATGATTTATAAAAAAATTTCCGTAATTGCCGGAATATTTATGATTGGCATAACCTCATTTTTTTCAATGTACTTTTCAAGGGCAATCGTAAACCGTGAAAAATATCCGATGCTCGGCGTTGACGTATCATCATATCAGGGCGAAATTGACTGGAAAATTATCGAAAATCAGGGTATAGAATTTGCATTTATAAAGGCTACCGAGGGAAGCGGTATGACTGATGAATATATCCGCAGAAATCTTGAAAATATTGCTGATACAAATATATATCATTCAGCATATCACTTTTTCAGCTTTGACAGTGCCGGAGAAACTCAGGCGGATAACTATATATCAGCTGTCGGGAAAGATGAAATAAATCTTCCTCCCGTAATCGATATAGAATTTTACGGCGACAAGTTTGAAAATCAGCCCTCAAGAAATGAAGTATATGCTATACTTTCTCCGCTGACCGAACGCCTTGAAAATTATTACGGCGAAAAGCCTATAATATACATCACTTCTCCTCTTTACTTTAAATATATAGCAAATTCACCCTTTGAAGATTATCCGATATGGATTAGAAATGTCAATTCCGAACCCTTTATTATAGACTGGGATTTCTGGCAGTTCTCGGATAAAGGTATGCTTGAGGGATATTACGGCAAGGAAAAATACATCGACCTTAATGTCTATAACGGTGATAAAGGAAAGTTCATTGCCGAAATGACTCGCTGAAAGGATTTTTTTATGCAACCATTTAAACTGATTCCACCCATAAAGGATTATATCTGGGGCGGTACCCGTCTGCGTGATGAATACGGAAAACAAAGCAGTTCCGAACGCCTTGCCGAAAGCTGGGAGCTTGCCTGCCATAAAGACGGTACAAGCATAATATCGGGCGGAAAATATGACGGCAGACCTCTTTCGGATTTTATATCCGAATGTCCTGAGGCTCTTGGCGAAAACTTACGAAAATTTGAACATTTTCCCGTATTAATCAAGCTTATTGATGCACGTGATAATCTCTCTGTACAGGTTCACCCTGATAATAAATATGCTCTTGAACATGAGGG
>JAEDMB010000038.1 GCA_016303235.1 Oscillospiraceae bacterium | reverse complement strand
ATCTGAAATCTCTTAATATTATTCTGATTGTTATTTTTCATTTGTCATTTTGAACAAATTTTTATGATTTTTTATCTCATTACCTTAAAATAATACTAAAAAAAGGTTGACATATAAAAAAATCTGTGATATAATGTAAAAAAAGCAAGTGGGATTTCGTGGAGTGATATTTATGGCAAATTATGTTTTTAACAATGCAGATTGTTCCTGTCTGCTTTGCCCGACAGCAAGAGGAAATCTTAACATTAAATTCAGCAATACCGTACTTTTTTCCGGAATTAAAGAAAATGCCGGTTTTATTTGTGTTGATGTAATGCCGGAAATGAAAGGCAAATGCAATTCTCCTGCTAATCCGGCTGTTGCAGTCGCAATGGCGACAGGCGGACAGTTGCCGGATTGTATTCCTTTGTTTTCAGGTAAATGGGTTAATACCGAACTTTGCCGTACTAAATTCAAGGACAAGGAAACTTTGCTTGATGCCGGAATCCTTGTGTGTGCTTATGGCGGAATAGTAAAAATAACTGATGCTAAAAACAGGAAAGTTATAAATAACCACAAAGCTTCGGACTTTTTTCTGAAAAATATTCATAGCGAGATAGCCAAATTAAAAAATAAAAATATGATGACATCTGAGGGAGAAGCAGTTATAGCAAAGCATTTGAAAATTTTATACGACAATAAGCTTGCGGAGATTGAAAAAGAAAAAAATGCCAAAGCTTTATCAGATAATAAAAATAATAAAATAAATAATATATCTGCTGACAAAAAAGCAGAAAGATACTTTGAACCGGAATATTTTTCCGCTAAAGGTCAGGTCTGTTCCGGAAACTGTCCGGCAGGACTTGAATCAACCTGTCCTTTTGCACAGACTTATCCGAATAATTCTGTATTGTTAAATAATATCAACAACAGCTCTGACCTCGGAGATAATATCGGAAAGGAAAAGGAAAAATTTCCCGAAGATAAAGAAACACTGGAAAAGGCTGGAAAATGTCAGCTTGACGGTAATTTTGAATGTGGTGTTCAGTATCATCATCTGATTTCGGGAAATCAATGCCTTAATAAGTATAAATCACTTGTAATTCTGGCAAATTTTTATAATTATGATGTCAATAATCCATACAATGGTATTTGTCTGCCTTCCCTGAAAATCAAAGATGATAATGTTAAAGTTTCTGAGAAAGAAAAAAATATCGCAAAATGTGAAATAATGAAACAAACCGGAAGACAGCTCCATCTCGGTCAGCACCGGTACGGCGGAAACTTTGATATTGAAAATTCCAGAGTCATTATGAGAAACAGCGGAAAAGGTGTAGAAAAATATCTTTATGACAACGGAAAAAATCAGCTTTTGGATTATGAAACTATGGTTAATAAGGATTTATTTGATTTGGAAAGTTTCTATAAAGAAGAATTGTCCTCGTCATGCAGGCTTACAGGCGGAGATGCTCAGAAAAAGAATGAGGCACAGGATTTTAATAAAAGAATGAACGGCTTAAGTCAGATGATAAAAAAATCCATACTTGCATTTCCTAATCAGAGAACTTCCGGAAACCGTTATTATGTTTCATATATTTCTATGCTTTATGATAACAGCAAAACAAAAAATCCTGAAGAAATAAACGATATATTAACAGGAGGACATAAATAAATGAGTCAATTTTATACACTGGAATCAGGAATTGCTCTCAGAAATTACATGTCCCTTGATATGGACAGTATTAATTCAGAGTTCAGAACAGCATGCTATAACAGTGAATTTCAGCATATATGCCCCGATGAATCAAAAATAATATATCTTTCAAAAGAAAGCGATTATTATTGTGCTGATTTTATGTATGATTACAGCAACTGCATACCTTTAGTATCAGACAGACTTAAAAATCTGTTTGATGATTTTGAAATAGATAATATTATTTATCAAAGAATAATATTAAAGCACCCGCTGACCCGCAGTGAATATGAATTCTGGCTTGCACTCCCATCAAGAATAGATTGTCTGGATTTTGAAAAATCAGAGTTCAGTCAGATAACCGGTGCAGTAAAAAAAATTGTCGTATCTGAAAAAAAGACAGGAAGATACAACATTTTTAAAATGTCAGGTCTGAACGGCCGGAGAAGTGCAGGAGGTGAAATAATAGTTACTGAAAAATTAAAAAATTATCTGGAAAAAACACAGCAGGAAAAGCATTTTCAGCTTGAATGTGTTTATTTCAACAAATTATAATATTATAATAAAGGAGTAGAAAAATGCCGATTACTAAAGCAGGAAAAACAATAATTTTTGAAGAGTTTAACAGCAATAAAAAATATGTGAACGGTGAAGTGCCGGACAGACTTGACTTTCTGCTTTCTGCTATGCCTAACGGAAATGATATTGCTAAAATTGAATCAAAACTCGGTGTTGGCAGTTATGAAGAATTTCTCAGAAAATTCCAGCCTGTTATTTATGAGCAGAAACTTGGAAATTCCGAAACCGGTGAGATAGTTTTCAACTATACACTTGATGAACCGCCAGGAAAATACAGCGTTATAAATATAACAGAAGAAAAATTCTATAAAATGGCAGTCAGGCTTTATGACCAGAAAAGCACCGCAGGAATGGACAACCTCAATTTTGAATATGAAGATATTCAGGAGGTTCTCACTCCGAAGAAAGCTCTTGACGAAGCCCGTAAACTCAGAAAAGAACTTGAATACAATCTGAATGAATATATCAAGCTTGAAAAAAAGGCACCTAATGAAGCAAAAAAACATGTAATCAGAATAAAAGAACTGCGTACTGAAATAGCTGAAAAATATTATTCGGGAAATATTCTTGCACTTGTTGCAATTGCCCTTGATGATGTTCAGAAAAAAATTGATTTTATTGACAAGTCACAGGAAACTCTGGCAATAGAAGAAAAAAATCCGGACGGTACTCCCAGACTTCTGACACAGTGTGATATAAATTTTGATGACGAAGGAAAAGTTCTTATAAAACCTATCGAGAATCTTTTAAACAATCAGCCTGAAGTAAAAAGAATAGGAACAGCTGACACAAAGCTTTTAGGATTAATTGAAAAAGATTTTGACAAATTTGGTTCTGATGATATGAAACAGACAAATTTTGCTAAGGAACTTATGATTTCTACTTTTGCCGGCACCGGAACTCTGACAGTTTCTTCTGAAGACAGAGACAAATTTGTTGAACGCCGTGATTCCTATGCAAAAATCTATAAGGCATCTCAGGAAAGTTTTGCAAAGCAGATGATTGCAATTGTTGAAAAATTTATCAATGTAAGAGCCTTTTTTGACCACGCTTCAACTTCTGCGGGAACTCCGCTTTCTCAGAAAGTATTAATTGCAAACTGTAAGATTTCTGACCTTATGACTGACGGAAAAAAGGATAATTTTAAAGAATTTATTGATATACTCGGACAGCAGAACAATGACAACAAGCTTTGGTATGCAGTTGTTCCGGCATTGAAAGACTCCGATTTTGAGGACTTTTCTGAAGATGAAAATATCAGTCTTGATGATGATATTGAACTGTTTGATGATTTTGATGAAGATAACCAGTCAGATAAGGATAGTAATCTTTCAACATTCAGCGAATTCAGGCAGTTTATAACATTGCTTAAAGACGCAAAAATAATTACCTTCTTTAATTTTAAAGGAAATGAAAAAACAGGCTTTTCGCAATTCAACGAGGATATTATTGAGAAATACAAAACAAAATGCAGTACGATTGATGATGACTGCAAAAATTATTCTGTTCTCTGCTATCCTAATTTTACACTGCTCCCAAAAGAAAAAACCCGTACTGTACTTTGTAAATTGACTGAAGAAACTGTTGACGATAACGGTGTTGTTTATCATCAGGATAAAGACTGTTATCTTGATTCTCCCAGTATCTACATAGATTCATCGTATATTGCCTGTGCTATGATGATAGCTGTTCACAATATTAATTATCTTAAAGAAAAGGGATTCCCTGTTTCATCGGACGAAGGCAGTAATTTTCCGGCTGTAAGATTTGATTTTGAGGGTTCTTTTAAAAATTCAAATTACCATAATGCGGAAGTTTGTTGCAATAAGGTAATTACTACAAAATTCAACAGGGAAAATATTTACTCCAATTCCAGAACAGACAGGGCAATTAATAACTTTGGTTTCTGTTTTGGCTGTAATGAATTAAGAGGAGCTGACCCGAACAGCAGAAATCCCGTAAAAAATGCTTATGTGGTTTGTGCAAGAACTATTGCTTCTGAAACAAACAGAGATAACAATAAATCACAGTACAGACCAATTTATAAAACTGCTGTAAATATCTTCATTCATATGTATTTCCAGTTAATACGTGATTTTAAAACTTTCGAAAAAGATGTTTCAATATGGGGCAGGGAAGCAAGCCAGAAGTTAATAAACAATCCTATTTATCGTATAGGTGAGGGCGATGGGGCAAGCGATACTATAAAAGTCGACCAGAAAGACGGAAAAGTCAGGGTTCGTGTTGACTATGCCACAAGCGAATTTTATGATGATATTGATATTGATGATTAAATAAAACCTGATTAAGGCGGAGCGAAAAGTTTTTACTCCGCTCCGCCGATATTAATAAAAAGGAGAAAAATTATGTTTTACAAATTTGAAGTTGATGGAGTAAAGGCAATAAATTCAGATAGTTCTGACGGACAGAATGCCTCTATAAGAGAGCTTGTAATCACCAGCGACACAAAAGACCCGCATGTAGTAGAACGTTCGTCAAGCGTTCTTTTAAAAGTTTCTGTCAAGTTTCTTATCAATGCTGAAACTAAAGAACAGTGTAAGGAATTTATGAAATGGTCACTCGAAACCAAGGGAGCAACTGTATACAGAACTGTGAAAATTGATGTTATTGATGATACAGATGAACCGATACGTTCCTTTAAGATTCCCAAGATGTTCTGCGAAGATTATATTGAAAATTATTTTGAAAATTCTAACGCAAATGAACACAGCTATGCATTGCTTACGCTGATTCAGAAAACAGGCAATTTTGCCGATGTTGAAAACGAAGCAGGATAACTGATATTTGTCTGACTGTAAAATCTTTTACAGTCAGACTTATAACTTATAATTAAAAGATTATAGGGGGAATTTTTATTAACATCAGCATATTAAAAAATTATCATGAAATCCGTTCTTTTTATATAAAAAAAAGTTATAACGAACATTCTGTCTGTCGTTTCATCGTTAATATAAAAGCAGAGGATATTGACCAGACTCTCCTTATTATTGATAAAAAATTAAATATAACAAATGAAAACGGAGAACTGGTTTTTACAGGATTCGTGTATTCAGTCAATATCAGCACCGGACATAGCGGAATCGCAGAAATAACAGCTTATTCACATTCTATGAAGGCTGATGCCGTGCGTTATAACAGAATATTTCAAAATCCTGAAAAAAAGCTGAGTGATATTATTGAACTTATGAACAGTGATTCTGAAGACGATAAGATTATATGTGATATTAAAGACGGCTGTGACAAGGTTATAGAATATCCGGTTATTCAGGATAATGAAACAAATTATCAGTTTATAGTACGGCTTGCGAAAGAATGCGGATTGTTTTTAATGAATGTTGATGCTGATAATGCAAAATGCTTTATATCTGACGGTTCAACCGGAAAATCTGTCAGCGTGGATAAAAATAATCTGTTTACTGTAAATAAAATGTGGAGCAGAAATCCGGCTAAAAACTGTTCTGCAAATGGAATGTCAATAAGTCTGGACAAGTTCTATAAAATGGGGGATTCTTTGCAGATTACAGGCTTTGAAAGCAATTCACTGAAGTATAATATATATGATATTTGTATTGAATTAATCAATGAAAAATATTTTTATAAATATACTTTGTTTGAAAAGGATAATCTTCCGCAGACTATTCCGTCATTAAATGCAGACAGAATTTATCTTGAGGCAGAAGTTACTGAAAATTACGATAAAGAAAATTACGGCAGAATTCAGGTCAGATTTGTAAGCGATAAGTATAAGGATATGGATTCTGAAAAAGGAAAACAGTGGATTCAATGGAAATCGCCCTATACAGCTCAGTCGGGAGGAATTATATTCCTGCCGGAAAAAAATGATATTGTCGGAATTATATATTCACGCAGAAGCTTTATATCCGGAGGAGCTTTAAGAAAAAAAGCTGTCGGCGATAAAACCGTTTTTGAAAGGCTGAACGAAGAATTTATTGAACCGGAAAAAAATAAGTATATTTCCTATCAGAATCAGAAAAGAATAAGCTTTACTGATAAGGATATTGAAATAAGATACAAGGACAATACAGTAACTATTGATGACCGGAACATCATTCTCAGCGTTGATAAAAGTATTATTAATATGGATAAAGACAGTATCAGCCTGACCGTTGACGGAAATGGTATAGTAATAAAAAAAGATTCTGTAACTATAAACTGTGATGATAAAATCAGTGCAGAATCAAAGTCAATAATTCTGAGCGGAAAAGATGAACTCAAAGCAGGTGCAAGAAAGGCAGAAATAAACGGTAAAAGTGAGGTTCTGATTTCTGCATCAAAAATTAGTCTGAAGTGAGGAAATAAAATTGAATAATACAGAGCTTGACAGTAAACTAAAAAATATGCGTGAAGAACTTGTTGATATTATAAAATCATCTTCCTGCGACAATGAACAAAAGGAAATTTTTATAAAGCTTTTTTCAAATCTTTTTGAATACAGCAGTAATCATATAGGTCTTATAGAAAATAATGTCAGGAATGAGCTTTATAATTATTTTTATAAATCAAATGACAGCTTTAATATAGAAACAGTTCTTATTCCAAAGAAAGAAACAGAAAAATTAAGAAATTCTTTTCGCCCTGTATGTGATGAACTTGAGTTCGGAGCTTTTTTTGACTGTTCATACAGTAGCTTTATTGATATTTGCAGTAAAAGAACCCACAGCGTAAGAGTATATTCGGATAATAATATATCAGAAAGCTGTACCTGCACAATACGCATAAATTATAATCTGGTTTCACAGGAAAGCAGAATTTTTGAAATAGCTAATCAGTACGGAATAAATAAACCTGTTATCTTTTCGCCTTATGCCAGAAAATTTGCCGAAATTAAATTCAAGGAATGTAGTATTCCGAACAATGAAATCACTTCAATTGAAATTGAAGGTATAGATTCCGGTATTATTAAATTATCCAAGGATTATTGTCTTATGTGGAATGTTTCTTTTAATGACGGAAACGAAACTACTATGCAGTATGACAATATTCCTGCCCCGAAAGAACTGATAACTCCTTTTTTTAATGAAAAAAAATTTAAAATAGCATACATGAATATTTATCCGAATGATTACTTGATTTTTAACAGCTATGACAGAGTAGTATTCTTAAGGGACAGTAAAAAAAATGTGCTTTATGCCGGTTCGGACAATGATGATATATTCAATTGTTCATATCAGAAAATAACTGTTTTAAATAAAAGCTCTGAATATTCCGGTTCGTTCAGCAATTACTATTCGCCTTGTGCTGTTCCATGTACAAGAGTAAAAACTCATGCTGATATAATAAGTACAATAAATGCTTTCAACAACAATCCTTTCGGAGTTTCAGTCAGTGAGGAATACAAGATAGAAAATCAGGAATACTGTAATTCTGAAATCCGTACAATAAAAAATTATGCTCCGGAGTCAGCATATTACAGACCTGTTAATATAAGGCGTATAACCGGAGACCAGAGATTAAGAACAATTAAATTAAGAAGCCGTATAAACTGTATTCTTAAATTTTCGGGGTGGTCTGCTGTTCGTACAGAAGACTATGCCAATTATGTTCTGGAATATCTTAATGAAAAATATCCTGAATTTTGCTGGCAGGGAGTAATTGATATATGAACTGGATATGGGAAAACTATTCTCCAAAAAATAAATTTGTCATCAATCAGAAAATTGACCCGTATTCTGAAGTTTTAAGTGATGTTTCAGATGATTTTAAATATTATATCAATATTTTAATCCGTTTCGGTCAGATTTTTTCTGTGTTTGACGGCAAGGAAAATACAGGAGAACTGTCAGAAAAAAATTCCGGACTTTTCAATATTGCCCTCCACTATCTTGCACATCTTGATATGCTGAACGGGCTTGATTTAAATGAATTTTTATGCTGTATTCTTCGCAGTGAAATAAAAAACAATATCTATGGAACTGAAATAAAAAATTTGTTTTTTTCTGACTGTGTTACAGAAAAGGAACGGAAAATTATTTTAAAGTATTTTCTTGAGTACAGATTCAGTTGCGAGAATGAGGAACTTTTCAGCAGAATTTTTCTGGAGCTTTTCAGTATTGATGACTTAACAAAATATAACGTAAAATTTGAATTTAATAAACCTTTGAAATCAGCGGAAGATGGCTTGATTGCCGGATTTGTAAAGCCTTCTCCTGAAATTTACTATAACAGTCAAAAAAATTTATACTATTATTATTGCGGAAACAGTAAAAACAAGGCAAAATTCAGACTCATCAGACTGATGTTCTCCGAAGTTACTGACAATATAATCGATATATGGGGAAAATGTTTTGGAGTTATAGGTGAAAATAATAAATTTTCAGCATCGTATCCGGAAGCCGGAAATTTTGTAGTTTTATAAACTGGAGGATTTAATTATAATGGGCAGAGAAATTGGTATCGATTTCGGCACAACAAATACTGTTGTTTCATATGTTAATAAATACAATATGCCTGTGACAATGGAGCTGGGAGATACTGATGAAAGTATTATTCCGTCAGCAATATACTATGTAAACAAGTCGGAAGTAAAAATAGGAAAGCAGGCACTTTATTATGAAAATATTTTTCCTGAGGCTTGTATAAAAAATTTCAAGCCGTATTTTCAGGAGCCAAAACATAAATTTAAAGTGATGACTGCTGATGGTGAATCTTTTAAACTTACTCCCGTACAGGTTGCCGGAAGATTTCTGAGAGAAGTTATAAAGGGCGTTCAGAATAAAATAGCAGAAGAATACAGTGACAGCGATGACAATTATATTGACAAGGTAGTTATTTCAGTACCGGCAAAATTTGATGATACTGCAAGAAATGTTGTTAAAGAAGCAGCTAAGAGTGCTAATCTTGATAATGTCGAGCTTATTGCAGAACCAACTGCCGCAGCTGTTGCATATATGCATGTGCGTCCGGAACTTAATAACAAAAATATTCTTGTTTACGATTTCGGAGGCGGAACTTTCGATTTATCATTGCTTAGCAATGATGAAGGAATTTTCAAAGTAAGATATACTGACGGTGACGAAAATCTCGGAGGCAATAATATTACAGATAAAATTATAGAGGATATTATTAAGAGAATCAATGATGATTTTAATTTTAATATGCCCGTTTCACCAAAAAAATATACTGAACGCAAATGCACAATGAGCAGACAGGACTATTTTATAAATTACAATAAAATATGTGGCATATGTGAAAATATAAAATGCGGTCTTTCAAAAAACAAAAGAGAGTTTATAGGTGAAATTATTATTGCTGATTCAGGAAATCCGGTTTCCTATGAATATGAATATACAGCGGATATGATTAATTCTCTTATCGAAGAATATATCGATAAAACTATTGAGATTACTCAGAATGTTGTCAGCTGGGCTGATGAACATAAGTATAAGATTGACAGAATAATTCTTGCCGGAGGAAGTTCTCAGATACCTATGATTATTGAAAAGCTCAATAATAAGATTACTTCAAAGCTTACCGGAAAAATCCCTGCGATTTCAGATGATGATATTTCCATGCTTATTTCCAGAGGAGCTGCACTTGTCGCAAATGACAATTATTCAAAGGATAATATTGTTGAAAGCACCAACTATGAAATAGGAGTGAAAATGGCAAGAGGTTCATTGCTTGATGAATTTTATACAATTATTCCGGATAATCAGGAACTGCCTTATACAGGTTCATGTGACTTTGAAATCCCTGACGGTTCATCAGAGTATAGTCTGGAAATATTCCAGCGTGATTCAAAGCATATGAATCCAAAAGATGATATTACAATAAGAAACAGTGCAGTAAGAAGTAAAGATGTTTTATATCTTCAGAATATTCCGGCAGAAAAGTATAACCGCAGGGTTTATTTTGAATTTACACTTAATGCCGACGGTTCTCTTTCAGTTACTGCCACTATCAAAAACGGAGAAAATACTATTTCCCAAAACCATATCATAGAAAAGGAAAGTAATTTATTATGAATACTATTGTATATCAAAAAAATGTGTCCTTTAACCTTCTGGTTAATCTCGAAAAAATGTATGGTAAAGTTGAATATGGATTTGCTGAGGAAACAGAAATCAGTATTCTTTTTGAAAATAATAAGATACTTATAGATAAACTGAAATTTACTTATGTTGAAAGAAACATTATTAATGAATTGGCAGATATTTATGGTGAAGTTCCCTGTGAGGAATATCAATCCGGAAATACAATTAAAAATGATGATGTTTCAGATAAACCTGCCCGAATTTATGTTGAAGAACACAGAGAAATACCGGCTGAACCGAAAATTGCTGATATTCAGCTTTCACCGTCAGAAAAGAAAAACCGTGAGCTTATGAAACTGCTCGAAATACCTGAAGACAAAAATAATCGTCTGATATGCGAACAGAGTCAGAGAGGAATAGAAAAATACTATAATATCGTCCTTTACGGACAGGAGCTGAAAGCTCTTAATGATTTTGTTGAAAAAAATATCAATGTTAAATCATTCAATATTATTAAGAGAAAAATATCAGACTATATTGAGGATATTACATCTGATTATGAAAAATTACAGAACGGATTTAAGAAAAATAAAGCTGATACAGAATGGAACTGCTCAAAAAAAGCTGTTCAGTCAACTGTAAGCAATATCAGGGAATATCTGACCGGAGCAATTATATCACCGGTTATTGAAAAATTAAGCTATAACACAGAATCACCGGAAGTTATTTCCGTTTTTAAAGAGCTTATACGTCATATTGTATCATATCTGAAATCAGCGGGATTTTATTCATACAATGACGCTAAAGCCGGTGAAAAAAATGATGAGAAATTTATAAAATACTTTTCAGAGGATATTTTTGCAGATACATCAAAAGAAAATATGAACGGAAAAATCAAAGAGGTAAATTATCTGCCGTATATCACAGAGTATTACATGGACGACAGAAAGAAAACTTCTGTAATATACGGACGTAAAACCGTTTATCGCAAAATGAGGTAATATGTTGTGTGTTTAAAAAAAATAACAGCAAAAAAATATCTGAAAAAAATAGATGATTTTTCAGATTATGCCGAAGCTTTTGATTCATTCATTTTAAATATGAATATATCTCAGAAATATAAATATCTGGATTTAAAGAAATGTGATGAAAATAAAATGGGAAAAAATAAAAAAAATCATAAAAAAGAGAAACCCAAAAAGATAAAAAAAATTCTGAACTATCTCAGCAATGTAAAAAAAGAAAATGATTATGTAAAACTGCTTGACGTTCTGCTTGAAAATAGAAATATTCCTTCTGAATTTAAAGAAGAACTTTTAAAAAAATACTATGATAATCAGACGGGAAAAAATCCGAATACTGAACTTGTAAAAAATTCTCCGGAAAAATCTGAATCTTCTGACACTGATTATTATTGCAGTCTTATGAAAATCCCGGATTCGAAAAAAGACAGTGCTATTGATACAAGAATTATTTCTTTAAAAAATTATCTTGATAAATTATCAGAAATCAATGATTTGAAAATTTATGTTGAGAATAATATCCACGAAGAAGGATTCAGAATAATAAAAAAGAAACTTGACGACTTCTCTCAGGAAATCGAAACCGTTTCGCAAAATATTAAAGATAAAATAAAAAGACAAATTCCGAGCAATATGATTCCGGAAACCGCTGTAAAGGCAGTTTTTCCTGTAATTTCTGAATTTTTTATGAAACAGATTATTCCGAATGTCTGTACAAGAATAAAATATGGAAATAAAATTTATGAGGAATTGCTTTTGAAAATAAATTCATATCTTAAATATATAGATATATTTACAATTGACTGCAATGTACAATCAAATGAATATCTCAGCGATGAAGCAATTAATTACTTCATTACAGAACCTGCATTTACCGGCAATAAAGAACTGATTGGCAAGGTTTGCGATATATGCACGTTACCTTATGGAATAAGATATTATAATTCAGCCGGAAAATCTGTTTTAAAATATTTCAGCGGAAGTGTCAGAATTTATCAGTCAATTGACAGGAGGAATTTTCAATGAGTATAGATATTTCTATTGACTTTGGAACTTGTAACATCAAGGCTTCTGTATTTAACAGTGAGATACGTGCATATGAAAACGGTGATATTGATAAAATAGAAGATTTGGATTTATCAAGCGACCAGAGAAATTCTTTTGTCCCGAATATTACTAATATCAATGAACAGGATATTCGTATCGGTGACGTTGACAACCGCACAGGCGATACTGTTGTTGATAAGCTTAAACGCCATATTGAAGAAGAAAACTGGAATGTTTATGTTGAAAAGCGTCAGAAGTATATGACAGTTGATGAAATACTTGTTGAGGACTTCAAATGGATAAGAGAGCATACATATAATCAGAAAAATCAGTATCCTGATAAAACTATTCTGACTGTTCCGGTATGCTTTTCAGAAATGCAGAAAGCAAGATTAAAAAAAGCTGCTGAAACTGCACAGCTTGATGTTGCAGATGTCATTACTGAACCTTTTGCGGGACTTTTCTCAAATTTTCAGATGTTCAATGATAAAACAGGCAGTCCTTATAATATACTTGTTTTCGATTTCGGCGGTGGCACTCTGGATATAAGCATATTCAATATCACTCCGAATCAACCCACAGATATTGAAACGCTCAGCTCAAAGGGAATAAGATTCGGCGGTGATGATATAACACAGCTTATTATTGACAAGCTGTTTACAGCAAATTATCAGAACGAAATAAATCAGGAAATTGACAAGAATATGAAATTTAAATTTTTAAATTCGGACGGCTTTACTGATGAGGATAAAAATCCCGAATCCAAAGTATATAAAAGTCATTACCAGCTTTATTTTAATGAGGTTTACAGGAAACTTTTTAATGAAACAAACGAATTTAAAGAGATGGTATGTTCCAAAAACCATATGAGAAAAACTCCTGATATTCCCGAGGTTTTCGGAAGTCTGGAACTTGACAATATTAGTTCGGCAAATATTGAGCTTTCTTATTCTATGCTCGAAAAATATCTTGATGACTGCGGTATCAGGGAAAAAATATTTGATACTCTCGAACAGCTTGTTGATGATGCTATGCTTGATACAAGTGATGTCGATAAAATTATGATGATTGGCGGTTCTTCAAAAATCATTTACTTTCATAAGCTCCTTGAGGAATTTTTTGATGCAGAATCAGAAGAAAGAAAAAGCGAACTGTTTATAGATATTAAGGACAAATCAAAATATACTGCTGTTGCAACAGGGGCATTAACTTATCTGAAATTTAATGATATTAAATTTAATGTTGAGGACAGACTCGCCTATGAAATCGGTGTTTTCATCAACGGAAAATATCAGTGCCTCAGAACTTCTCAGATGACTGTCGGTGAATGGTCAGCGGGAAGAAACGTTATTCCTGAAAAATCCGATGACGGTACTCTTAAAGTAAAGCTTTATCAGATATTTGAAAGAGCAGACGAACCTATATATATGGGTTATTTTTCCCTTGCTCCTGATATATTCGTTCCTGATAAGGCTTACAGAATAGATATATGTGCCGGATTAAACGGCGTTGTCAAGGCAAATTTCTACGACCCTCGCAAAAAAATTATTGAAAGCCAACCGCTTGCACAGCTTGAATTAACACTGGAGGTTTAAATTATGGAAGATAAATACAAAGAATTGAAAAAACAGAGCAGTGAACTTTATTTCTATGCCACTAAATTGATTAATGACTGCAAGAAAGATTACTCTGATTTAGAAACAAAAATCAATGGCATTAAAAAAATAATAGAGGAGAATAAGTAATTATGAATGAAAAACTTGAATTGCTTGAAAAAATTATTCACCAGATGAATGATATTAATTCAA
>JAEDMB010000037.1 GCA_016303235.1 Oscillospiraceae bacterium | reverse complement strand
CAGAAATTTCTTCTCTTTCAAGTAATTTTAAACCCATAAAAAACGTCCTCCTTTTTATAAATAAGCTTCTCTCTATAAAAGGATTTGTAAATTTCGCGAATTATTATTTCTGCCATATTGCAGTTGAACCGCATGGAAGTACCATTCCGCTTGATTCGACAGGAAGTCCGATTTCATCAAAGGATACATTTCCGCCGAATTTTTCGGTAAGCAGTGAACCTAAAATATATCCCATTACTGACGGAGAAAGTCCCGTTGTATAGCTGTTTATAAGGAAAAACAGCGGATTTTCGGATAATACTCCTGTGCAGAGCTTAACCAAATCATATATTGAATTTTCAAGTTTCCAGACTTCACCGCCGGGACCTCTGCCATAACTCGGAGGGTCCATAATTATTGCATCGTATCTTCTGCCCCTGCGGATTTCCCTTGCGATGAATTTTTCACAGTCATCAACAATCCAGCGTATCGGCTTTTCGGAAAGTCCCGAAGTATTTGCGTTATCCCTTGCCCACTGAACCATTCCTTTTGAAGCGTCAACATGGCATACAGTCGCACCGGCTTCCGCACATGCAAGAGTAGCTCCGCCTGTATACGCAAAAAGATTAAGCACACTTATTTCACGGTTTGCATTTCTTATTTTATCAGCCATAAAATCCCAGTTGACAGCCTGTTCCGGAAATAATCCCGTATGCTTAAAACCGGTAGGTCTTATATTGAATACAAGCTTTTTATAGTAAACATTCCATGATTCAGGAATTTTTCTTTTAAATTCCCACTGACCTCCTCCCGACTGCGAACGGAAATAATGTCCGTCAGCACTATCCCATAAGGGCGATTTTTTTGGTGTTTTCCATATAATCTGAGGGTCGGGGCGTACAAGTGATATACCGCCCCATTTTTCGAGTTTTTCTCCGTCAGATGTATCTATTATTCTGTAGTCTTTCCAATTCTCTGCTATTCTCAATTCAATTAATCTCCTTAATCAATAACATTGCAAAATAAGCTGTATGTTATCAAAATTTCTGTTTTTCAGGTCATCTTTGCGAATCCAGAAGTATATTATTCCGCAGTCTCCGAACATAAGTTCAAAATTTTCCGTTTCTATTGTATCCATCTGAAATAATAAAATCCAGTCCTGCAAGTGATTTCTGATATCAGCTTCTTCAGTTTCCGACATTTCAGGAAATCCTTCTCCTATGTCATATCCTCTTGAAACATATTCACACTGATACTGCATAATATCCTGTATTATATCTGCATATCCCAGAAGCTTCATTCTTAAATCATCAGGAAAATCTTCATAACGCTTTTCATTATATAACTCATCAAATTCATCATCTTCATCATCAGGAATTTCAAAATCATCTAATAAACAGGTCTCACAATAATCAGGAATATCCCTGAATGTCTGAAACTCAACAGCTATTTCGGGAATAATACATTCTTCTTCCAGATTTTCGGGTAAATCTGCTGATTTAAGATTTGATAAATCACCATCATAATAAAAAACTCTTGCACAACCCTTACAGTCAGGAGAGAATCCCCATTCCATAGTCATAAGCTCATAGAAAAAGTAAAGCATACCTTTTTCGGGCAGAAGATTATCCCTGTCATATTTCTTGATTTCAGCACAGTTAATCTGTGCCATAAATGAAAGAGGTCTGTTCGCTCTTACATCATCATTGTAATCTGTTCCCTCATAGTAATACCATTCAAAATCAGGCGGTAAATCGGGTTTACCGCCTATTTTTGTCTGCAGAGGTTCAGCCTTTTTGTCTGTAAATTTAAATGCTATTGCATTTTTGCCGTACTTTTCAGAAAATTTTTCAAAATCAAAGTTTTCCATTATTCTGCTCCTCAAATTAAAAAGTTTTCGGTCAAGCCTTTTTCAAAAGGCTTGCAGGGGTTCGGGGACAGAGTCCCCGATTAAATATGCTCCCTGATTTTGTCTGCGATTTCATTAGCCATAGCGGTAATCTGTTCAGTATCCTTGCCCTCAAGCATAACTCTTACAAGAGGCTCTGTACCGCTTTCACGTACTAAAATTCTGCCGTCATCACCGAGAACTTTTTCATGTTTATTAATAATTTCTCTGACATCATCATATGACTTCCAGTTTGCCTTGACATCGGGAGTCACTTTCACATTAACCATAACCTGCGGATATGAAGTCATAATTCCCGCAATCTCACTCATTTTCTTTCCGGAATTTTTCAGCACTTCAAGAACCTTTACTCCCGAAAGCTGTCCGTCACCGGTAGTAGCTTCATCAAGGAATATAATGTGACCACTCTGTTCACCGCCTATATTGTAACCGCCCTCAAGCATTTTTTCAAGAACGTATCTGTCGCCCACGCTTGCCGTGATTATATTTATATCGTTTTCCTTTGCAAATCTTGAAAATCCGATATTAGTCATAACTGTTACTACTGCGGAATTATTTTTCAGTCTGCCCTGTTCCTTGTACGCCTTTGAACATATTGCAATAAGCTTGTCACCGTCAACGAGTTCGCCGTTTTCATCTACTGCAAGACATCTGTCAGCATCGCCGTCAAACGCAAGACCTATATCCGCACCGTTTTCCCTTACAGCTTTCTGAAGTCCGCTTATATATGTTGAACCGCACTTGTCATTTATATTAGTACCGTCAGGATTGCAGTTAATATAGATACAGTCAGCACCGATTCCGCCGAAAATCTGCTTTGCTGTTGCAGATGATGAACCGTTTGCACAGTCTATAAGAACTTTCATTCCGCCGAAATCACCGCTTACTGATGATTTTACATGATTTATGTATGATTCAACAGCATTTTCGCAATGTCTGATATGACCTACTTCTGTATGTGATTTAAGAGTAATTTCTTCGGGATTGTCAAGAATAAGACGTTCAATTTCTGCCTCTTTATCATCGGAAAGCTTGTAGCCTGTTGATGAAAAAAGCTTTATTCCGTTATATTCGACACTGTTATGTGATGCGGAAATCATTACACCTGCATCAGCCTTCTTTTCCTTTACAAGATATGCTACTGCCGGAGTAGGTACAACTCCGAGAATTACAGCGTCTGCACCTACGGAGCATATACCTGCACAGAGTGCAGATTCAAGAATATCAGATGAAATTCTTGTATCTTTACCAATTAAAATTACCGGCTTGTGATTCATAGTTTTAGTAAGTACAAGTGCTGATGCACGTCCAATCTGCATAGCAAGTTCACATGTTAATTCCTTTACTGCAATTCCTCTTGCTCCGTCTGTACCGAAAAGTCTTCCCATTTTAAAAAATCTCCTTTATAAATAATTTTATAAGGCAACAGAATATATTGAAATAATTTTTCTGTTGCCTGCAAATGATTTGAAATCAGGATATATTCTTTCATGAATATCCTGATTGTATCTGTTGTAAACTGTTATTTTTCCGTTACTGCAAGTGCAGAACATTGTATGAATACCGGATAAAAAAGGTTTACCGCACCAAAAGCTTATAATAAATTCCGATATGCCTTTAATATTTTTTATTCTGTATGCTCTTATCAAATCCGGAAATTTATCAAAGCAATACGGACTTCCGCCGAAAATTCCGAATAATATTCTGTGCTTTTCCATAATATAAGCAACTTCATCAAGAGGAATATTTTTATTCAGATATGCAAGTGCATTGTAAACAGCTATAACCTCACAGCCGTTATATGACATACTGAATAAGCCGTATCTGAAATACGGAATAATTCCGGTTGACTGACCGTTAATCATGCCTTTTATTTTTCCGGAAAATTCAGCATTGTGAATTTTATTTCTCTTTCTCATTGTCATGGATTTCCGAAAGAAAGCTGACCGCCGTTATTATTCGGGAGAGGGATTCCAAGATGTTTATATGCAAGATTTGTTGCACATCTTCCTCTCGGAGTTCTTCCGAGAAATCCTAACTGCATAAGAAAAGGTTCGCACACGTCTTCAAGAGTAACTGCCTCCTCACCGAGTGCAGATGCAAGTGTTTCAAGACCGACAGGACCTCCGTTATAGCCTTTTATAATCATCTCAAGCATACGCCTGTCAAGACTGTCAAGTCCGAGATTATCTATTTCCAGTCTGCTGAGTGCGATTGATGCTATTTCCTGATTAATCTGACCATTTCCCATAACATCGGCAAAATCACGCACACGCTTTAAAAGTCTGTTTGCTATACGGGGCGTACCTCTTGCACGTCCTGCAATTTCCCTTGCACCGTCAGCAGTGCATGGTATTCCCAGAATCATACTGCTACGGCGGATAATATCAGTAAGCTGGTCTGTATTATAAAGTTCAAGCCTCTGAATGACTCCGAATCTGTCACGCAAAGGAGATGAAAGCTGTCCCGCCCTTGTAGTAGCACCGATAAGCGTGAATGGACGCAAATCCATTCTTATTGAACGTGCGGAAGGACCTTTTCCGAGTATAATGTCAATAACTCTGTCCTCCATTGCCGGATAAAGAATTTCTTCAACAGCTCTTGAAAGTCTGTGAATTTCATCTATAAAAAGAACGTCATTATCATTAAGGCTTGTAAGAAGTGATGCCAAATCTCCCGGTTTTTCGATAGCAGGGCCTGTTGTAATTCTGAGATTAACACCCATTTCATGAGCTATTATAGCGGAAAGAGTAGTTTTTCCGAGTCCGGGAGGCCCATAGAGAAGTACATGGTCAAGAGGTTCTCCTCGTCTTTTAGATGCCTCTATATATACGGCAAGATTCTGCTTGACTTTATCCTGACCGATATATTCATGAAGTGTCTGGGGGCGGAGTGTTACTTCAATATCCGAATCCTCTGATATATTATCAGGAGTAATTATTCTCGGGGCAAATTCCATATCATCTGTTTCAATCAAGGAAAAATCCCTCCTTATTATATTATTTTTCAAAATAGCGTTTTTTCCTTATATAGAAAGGCTCAAAGTCTGCCGATGCCTTTTTTGCAATATCCTGTTCATAGCTTAAAAAACAGAGATGTTCATTTTTCTTTACAATTTTTGAAAGATATTTTGAAAGCGGTACAAAAAGCTTTCTTGTACTTCCAATCATATCAATAATAAGCAGTATCTGAGGCTTTTCACTGCCTCTCATCATCTCCATTATGTAAGCCTTGTCTACATTGGGTTGCTTTGAAAGGAATTTTGATGATGCTCTTATTATATGACTTACATCATGAGCCGGTCTGCGGTATGAAATTGTATCAGCCTCATTGTATGAAATAGCCTTGATTTTCAAATGCTGTGCAATCATCAGAATACTTTTTATTTCCTGTGAGGAAAATTCCTTGCCGTATGAATTAGGGTTCAGAACAGCTGATACTGACTGTATCAAATCAAAAAAACGCAGACAGTTCATTTTATAGCAGTCAACGTATCTTTTAGCGAATTGCTGTAAGGCTCTGAAACTTGTAAAGAACGGTATGAACATTTCTCCGTCAGGGTTATGCGTTGTAATAAGTTCAAGCTGAATACCCTCGCTTTCCTTTCCACGCTCCTGCTTGACCGGATAACGGCATATGACATATATATCACTTTTAATCAAAGTCTGAAGAAAAACTGCACGTTTTGACGGGTCAGTAATTGCCTGTTTAAGTAACTCATCAAGATTCATTTAAAATCAGCTCGCTTTCAAAAAAATTATTTTGTACCTATTATTCTTAAAGTTTCCCTTATAAATCCGGCTGTATCAAGATTTCCGTCAAGACCGGCAAGAATGGGCATAACCTCGCCCTGTGTATATCCGAGAACCATAAGACCCTCAAGAGCCTCTGAACGTGCGGAATTATCAGCCGGTATTTTTCCTGTACCTGCATTAATATCATATCCCGAATTATCAGCAGTAATTTTATCCTTAAGCTCAAGAACTATTCTCTGTGCCGTCTTAGCACCTATTCCCTTGGTTTTTGTAAGAGTTTTGCTGTCGCCGGAAGCTATAAGCATTGCGAACTGTTCGGGAGTGAAATCCGAAAGTATTGAAAGCCCTGCTTTCGCACCTACTCCCGATACAGACAAAAGCATTTTAAAGCAGTTCAGTTCCTGCTTTGTAAAAAATCCAAAAAGCTCAATTCCGCCCTCGTGAACATTCATAAAAGTATATAACAGAACATCTCTGCCATCACATTCAAGAGTCGAAAGAGTATTAAGAGTAGTACGGCATGCATATCCGACCCCTCCGCACTCTATAACGGCAAGATTATTTTCCTTTGCAGTAATTTTTCCCTTTAAACTGTATATCATTATATTTAATACCACCTATATTATTTTTATCAGCCGAAACGGCTTGTATGTCCATGACAGATTGCAATAGCAAGAGCATCGGCAGTATCATCGGGCTTTGGAACTCTTGCAAGTCCGAGAATCTGACGTGTCATTTCCATAACCTGACGCTTTTCAGCCTTTCCGTAGCCGACAACAGCCTGCTTGACCTGCAAAGGCGTATATTCCGAAACCGGTATATTACGCATTGCCGATGAAAGAATTATAATTCCCCTTGCCTGTGCAACATCAATGGCAGTTTTCTGATTTGTTGTAAAATAAAGGCGTTCTATTGCCATGCAGTCGGGCTTGAACTTGTCAAAAATAAGCTCCGTATCTTCATGAATTACTCTCAGACGCTTTGAAAAATCCATTCCTGCATCAGTAGTTATTGCACCGTATTTAACGGGAGTAAATTCAAATCCGTTATAATCAAGTATTCCAAAGCCAACTATTGCATAGCCGGGGTCAATTCCCAGTATTCTGATATTTTTCTTTTTATACAAAACAAATTACGCCTTTCAGTAAAAAATCAATGTCAATAATTATTATAACACAAATCTGCTGTCAATTGCAATATATTTGAAATCTTTTTGTTGCAATTTTCAAAAAAATCTGATAGAATATATATTGCAAATATTATTCTGAAAAGAGGTTTTTTTATGGATTTAAACGAACTCCGTAAAGGCATTGACGAAATAGACAGTCAGATTCTTGAACTGTTTGAAAACCGTATGGAGCTTTGCAAAAATGTTGCATTATATAAAAAGGAAAACAATCTTCCTGTATTTCAGAGCGGACGTGAAACACAGATTATAGAAAAAGTCAGAAACAAAACAAAAAATCCGGCTCTAAAAAACGGTACTTCCGCACTTTTTACAGCTATTATGGATATAAGCAAATACTTACAGCAACAGGAAATTATGAAAGATGAACCCGATATAGCTTTCACATCAATCGAAAATCTTGAAGATGCCGGAAAAATAGGCTGTCAGGGAACTTCAGGAGCAAATTCCGAAACGGCTTCAATTATGGTTTTCGGAGACAAGCCTATAACATTCTACCAGACTTTTGAGGACGTATTTCGTGCAGTTGAAAACGGTGAAGTAGATTACGGAATTATTCCCGTTCAGAATTCAACAGCAGGTTCAGTAACTCCGGCATATGACCTTATGAGAAAATACGATTTTCATATAGTACGTTCAGTATGCGTTGAAATTACAAACTGCCTTGCCGTAAGAAATGATATAGAAATACCCGATATAAAATGCGTATTCTCTCACCCTCAGGCACTTTCACAGTGTTCGGATTTCCTTGAAAAGAATAATCTCAAAGCTCAGCAATACGGAAATACTGCTACCGCTGCGAAATTCATATCAGAATCAGATGAGGATTTTGCTGTTATATGTTCAGAGGAATGTGCCTTGAATCTTGGTCTGAAAATTCTTGCAAAAGGAATTTCCAATTTTGTCCCGAACTATACAAAATTTATCTGCATATCAAAGGATTTTAAAGTACTTCCCGATGCTGATACAATTTCAGTTATACTCAATATTTCCAACACTACCGGAAGCCTTTACCGTTTGCTTGCGAAATTCCTTGCCGGCGGAATGAATCTCGACAGAATTGAAAGCCGTCCCATTAAAAACGGAAGTTTTGATGCTATGTTCTATCTTAATTTCAAAGGGAATATCCGTGAAAAAAATGTGCAGAATTTAATAAAAGGTCTTGAAAACGAGCTTGAATATTTCAAGCTTTTGGGAGCTTATAAAGATTATTCGGAGGCTTGAATTATGACTGATATTTTTAAAAACAAAAAATTTATATTCCTTGACGGTGCTATGGGTACAATGATTCAGGAATCCGGAGCTGATTCCGGACATGTTCCGGAACTTCTCGGAATAACAAATCCCGAAATTATAATGAATATCCATAAAGCCTATATTCAGAGCGGTTCTGATATAATATATGCAAATACATTCGGAGCTAACCGTTTCAAGCTTGCCGGAACAGGATACACTGTTGAACAGGTAATCAAAGCCAATGTTGAAAATGCAAAAAAAGCCTCCGGCGGAAAGGCTCTTGTTGCACTTGACTTAGGGCCTATAGGTCAGTTGCTTGAACCCACCGGAAAGCTTACTTTTGAAGAATCCTACAACTGCTATAAGGAACAGGTTATTGCCGGAGCTGATGCGGATTTGATAGTTCTTGAAACTATGACCGATTTATATGAAGTAAAATCAGCTGTTCTTGCCGTAAAGGAAAATTCCGACAAGCCGTTATTCGTTACAATGACATTTGAAGAAAATCAGCGTACTTTTACAGGCGTAAGCGTTGAATGTATGGCTAATCTTTTACAGTCACTCGGAGTTGATGCAATAGGCGTAAACTGTTCATTAGGACCTGATGAACTTTATCCGATAGTTAAAACACTCTCTGAATATACACATCTTCCGCTTATTGTAAAGGCAAATGCGGGACTTCCCGACCCTGTAACAAATAAATTCAATGTAACTCCCGAACAGTTCGCCGAAAGCAATTACAAAATTGCTGAATTAGGAGTTAAGATATTCGGAGGCTGTTGCGGAACTACTCCCGAACATATTAAAGCTCTTATAGAAAAAGTAAATCAGCATGATTTTATTGAAAGAAATTATATTCCGAAATCCTGTGTATGTTCAGCCGTTAAATGCGTTGAAATAAATCAGCCTCGTGTAATAGGCGAACGCATTAACCCGACAGGAAAAAAACTTTTCAAACAGGCTCTGCTTGACAATAATATTGATTATATACTCAATCAGGCTATTGAACAGGTTCATGCCGGTGCAGATATTCTTGATGTAAATGTAGGACTTCCCTCAATAGATGAAAAATCTATGATGATTCGTGTAGTAAAAGCAGTGCAGTCGGTGGTTGATGTACCGTTACAGCTTGACTCTACTATTCCGGAAGTTCTTGATGCAGGCTTGAGAGTATATAACGGAAAACCTATTGTAAACTCTGTAAACGGCGAGGACGAATCACTTGAAAAAATACTTCCGCTTGTTAAAAAATACGGTGCATCAGTAGTCGGTCTTACGCTTGATAAAAACGGTATTCCGAAAACTGCTGAGGGAAGATTTGCAATAGCTGAAAAAATTCTGAATAAGGCTCTTGAATACGGCATACCCAAAGAAGATGTATATATTGACTGTCTTACACTTACGGCATCAGCTGAACAGGAAGGCGTTATGGAAACTCTTAACGCTCTGAAACGTGTCAAGGAGGAACTCGGACTCAAAACAGTTCTCGGAGTATCAAATATATCATTCGGACTTCCCAACCGTGAACTTATTACAAGAACATTTCTCACTATGGCACTCCAGAACGGTCTTGACCTCCCTATTATAAATCCTAATATTGATTCAATAATAGGAGCAGTAAGAGCATACAAGCTTCTGAAAGGCATTGACAAAAATTCCGTTGAATTTATAAGCATATACAGTCAGGAAAGCACTCCAAAGCCTGTTGCAACTGAAAAATCAGATATTGATATATTCTATGCTCTCGAAAACGGAATGAAAAATGACGGCGTAAGAATTACCCGTGAACTTCTTGAAAACAATGACCCTATGGAAGTTATAAATAACTATCTCGTTCCGGCTCTTGATATTGCGGGAGACAAATTCGAAAAAGGTAAAATATTCCTTCCGCAGTTAATCTTAACGGCAGGTACTGCACAGGCTTGCTTTGAAGTAATCAAGGAAAAAATAGTTCAGAAAGGCGACAAGCCTGTATCAAAGGGAAAAGTTGTCCTTGCTACCGTCAAGGGAGATATTCACGATATAGGAAAAAATATAGTAAAAGTTCTGCTTGAAAGCTACGGATACGATGTTATCGACCTTGGAAAAGATGTTGACAAATCAGTTATTCTCAAATCGGCTGTTGAAAATCATGTTAAACTTGTAGGTCTTTCCGCACTTATGACTACTACACTCAAATCTATGGAGGAAACCATAGAATTACTCAATCAGCAGTATCCTGAATGTAAAACCGTTGTAGGCGGAGCTGTTCTCACTCCCGACTATGCCGAAAAAATCCACGCTGATTTCTATGCAAAGGACGCTAAGGAAACCGTTGACATTGCAGGAAAAATATACAGTTAATAACAAAAGGCGGATTAATCCGCCTTTTTCAGCCTTGTATATAATTTTCCTATAACAAATGCCATAATATCCGCAAGTATTGAAGATATACGCATTGCAAGGACAAAAAGCATGATTTCTTCATGAGCTTCTCCGAATACGAAAATCATTACAGATTCCCTTATTCCGATACCCCCCGGAGCTCCCGGAGTAATAAATCCTATTATCCATGCAAACATAAAAGCTCCTGTAAGAGTTATCAGAAGTGAAAAATCATCTGATGTACTTCCGAAAATCAGTTTCATTGAAATAAAATACATTACTGCTGATACTGTATTCTGAAGAAAGTAATAAAGTACACCCTTCAGAACTTCAAAACGGTTACTGCCTTTGAATGCCTTTGAATATCTTAAAATATACTGGCGGAATTTATCCTTGAATCTAGCATAAAAAACAAATAACACAACTGCAATCAGAATTACTGCTGATATTCCTATAACAAGAAAATTCTTTCCGTATTTCTGAATAAGTTCAGCTATGGTATTTCCAAGAAGAACTGCTGATATAATACCTGTTGAAAATACACAGAAAAAAATATCAAATACTGTCGCACATGCTACATCAACATGACTTATCTGCATATCAAAAGCAAGCTTGTTTCTGCCGACATACTGGAAAACATTTCCGGGAAGATATTTGTATATATTAGATTGTGTATATACAGGCATTGCCTCCGAAAACGGAATTTTTTTCCCCGAAAGCGACCTTGTAAACACCAGCCACGGGAAACACCCCATAACTACTATAACAGTCTGAATAATAAAACTTATTATCAATGCTGATATGACAGACGGCGATTTCAGCTGTGAAAAATCTATATCCATATCAATAAATTTCTTTATGATAAAGACTATTGCTGAAAGCATTACAATATTGCCGAGTATTTTAATAATTTTTTTCATAAATTAACCCTTAATCATTCCGGAAATAAGTTCCATATACTTGTTGCATATGGATTTCCATGAATAAGTATCAATAGTATACTGTCTGTGAGCCTGTGCAGTCTTTTTATATTGCTGACGGTTTTCGGATATATCAATAATTTTGTCACAGAACTGCCTGATATTTCCGCTTTCAAGGAGAAATCCGTTTTTGCCGTCAGATATTGCGTCCTTGATACCCTCGATTCCCGAAGCTACTACTGACAATCCCGCAAGACTTGCCTCAACGGCAACAAGTCCGAATCCCTCCATATCTCCGTCAACGTGAATATTCGGCATTATGAATACATCAGCATTTGTATATACGGCATTGAGAGTTTCAGAATCAACTCGTCCAAGCATTTTTACTTTATCCTGCAAGCCGGATTCCTCTATACTTTTTCTGATATTTTCCCTGTCCTCACCGTCTCCGACTATCAGATACTTGATATTTTTATCTTTAAGTTCCGGCATAACGTTTCTGATAAACCAGTTTACTCCTTTACGCTTTACAAGTCTGCCGACTGTTATAAGAACAGTATCATTATCGGAAATATTATATTTCTTACAGATTTTTTTGTAATCTCCGGATTTTCCCTCAAACTGGTGAATATCTACTCCGGGAGTAATTACAACGGAATTTTTAATTCCTCTCTTGTGCAATGTTTTATCAGTTTCACGGCTTATTGATATATATTTATCAAATCTGTTGTAGAATAATTTCAGATAGAACTGATACAAAGGATTTTTGAAAGTTATATCAAGCCCGAATACATTTACAATTACTTTCTTTTTCGGAAATAAAAGCTTTGTAAAAAATCCTATTGCACTCAGAAGAGCATCTCCTACAAAAATCACATCATATTTATGAGCCGAAAAAAGAGTTTTAAAAAACGCATACGGTAAAAACCATACAAGATTTTTCTGTGATTTTCCAAGGGAAATAATATCAGTCTCAACCTTTTCGGAATCGAAATTATTATAGAGATTATAGCTGAAATTCTCCATACCTCCGACAGCGGGCGGATATTTTCTTGTGATGTAAAGCATTTTTATTTTTTTCATAGTTGCTTATCCTCTTTTTTTTCGCAGTCGGCTTTTCTTACTCTGTACTGAACATCTTCAAGAATTTTTCTGTTTGCGGAAATAGTATCCCCCAGAAGTCCGATTGAAATCGTCTGAAAGCCCATCATAATTAAAATAGCTGTGAGTATAAGTGACTGTATATGCCCCGAACCTTCTCCGAGAGCCATATATACAAGGAATCTTATTCCAAGTATCACACCGAGTATAAACAGAACAGCTCCGATAGTTCCGAAGAATTTAAGTGGCTTGTACATTACAAATGAACGTGTAATGACTGTTGAGGAACGTTTCATATATCTCCACATACTCGAAAAAAGTCTTGACGGGCGGGTTTCGGGATTGGTTCTGATAGGAACGGAAGTCATTGCAATTTTATTGTGACCTGCCTGAATAATAGTTTCAAGAGTATACGTATATTCATTGACAACGTTCAGTCTTAAAGCAGATTCACGGGAATATGCTCTGAATCCGCTCGGAGCGTCCGGAATGTCAGTATTTGAAGCAATTCTTACAACCCAGCTTCCGAGATGCTGGAATTTTTTCTTTTTCCACGAAAAATGTTCGGTCTGGTCAATAGGTCTTTCGCCTATTACAATATCGGCTTTTCCGTCAAGAATCGGACGCACTATTTTTTCAATATCAGCACCACAATACTGATTATCAGCATCAGTATTTACAATAATATCAGCTCCGAGGTGCAGACAGGCATCTATACCTGCCATAAATCCCTTTGCAAGACCTTTGTTCTGCTTGAATGATACTATATGATGAAATCCGAGTTCACGTGCTTTCTGAACGGTATTATCCTGACTTCCGTCATTTATAATAAGATACTCAATAGTATCAATACCGTCAATATGTCTCGGAAGGTCATTATATGCAAGCTCAAGAGTTTTTTCCTCATTATAGCATGGAATTTGAATAATCAGTTTCATTTTATAAAAAACTTCCTTTCAGTTATTTTGATACAAATGCAAGCGATTCAACAGGTATACCCAACATTCTTGTATCAGCCGGATTTACTGCCGAGGCGTTCCAGAGTTCAGTTTCAAAAGTTATTGTATTTGAACCGTCCTCAATATATTTTTCATCTATATCAAAGGAAATTGAATTTCCGTTCGTGGCAGAATTTATATCCGAACTGTCTGCAAAAACTCCGTTGATATAAAGATTTACTTTAAGACTGCTTTTATTGATTTCTTTAAGCGGAATGACACTTCCCAAATCAAGAATAAGCTCATAGTCATCGGGGTTAAGATTACAGCGTATATCAGCCCTTGATTCTTCCGTCCAGCAGAATGTGCGGTCACTTTCCTTTATTCCGGAAATACTCCACTTTACAATGTCATAATTATCATAGTAATAATCATAGCCGATAACACGATAAAGATGAATATATCTTTCTGTCTGACGGAATTTTTTCGGGAGGGGAATAAGGCTTCCCACATCTTCGGAAGTATCTTCGGAAATATGAACCTTATCCATATATATTATTTCAAGATTGCTTTCGGCATTGTAAATTTTTGAATCACGGCTGATATAGTATATATTACTATACTTGTCCTTCAGCTTTTCAAACTGAGAATCAGGTGTATCAGCAGTCTGCGGAAATACATCAGCACCGGTCATAGCTTTAAGCGGAAGCCATAATGTAGGAGAATATACCCAGTCAATTACAATGCAGTCATCAGCAGTTATATATTCGGTTACGGAATCAAGAACTTCCCATTCCATACGGGTATCATCCTTGTGTCCCGCAAGATAAAAACTATAAGGCGATACAAAAATCATACC
>JAEDMB010000181.1 GCA_016303235.1 Oscillospiraceae bacterium | reverse complement strand
GGAGAAGTACTTTCTATAAGCTCATCCAGACGGGACAGCTGAAGGGATTCAAAGAAGGAAACAGATACAAGGTTCCTGTGGAGTCTATTGAGGAGTATGTGGACAAAAGGATGATGGCATAAACAGTAAATTTCCGTAGGCTCTTAACTGAGCTTACGGAATTTTTATTTTGGTGAAAAGTCTTGAAAAAACTTTCTGCCTGTGATATAATTATTATGGGTTATTATACATTTTTAATTGAATTTACAAGGGAGATTTACCATGGCTGATATAAAAAAAGAACAGGAACGTGAAGAACTTCACAGAGCAATATGGAGTATAGCTGATGATTTACGAGGAAGCGTTGACGGCTGGGATTTCAAATCCTATGTCCTTGGAACAATGTTCTATCGTTTTATTTCTGAAAATCTTACTACATATATAAACAACGGTGAACACAGAGCAGGTAACAGTGACTTTGATTATGCCAGGATGTCAGACGAGGAGGCGGAAGTAGCTCGTGACGGGCTTGTTGAGGAAAAAGGATTTTTTATTCTGCCGTCCGAACTTTTCTGCAATGTATGCGAAAAAGCGAAAGATGATGAAAACCTCAACGAAACGCTTGAAAAGATATTTAACCACATTGAAGAATCCGCAAAGGGCAGTGAAGCGGAATCTGATTTTGCAGGTCTGTTTGATGATTTCGATGTAAACAGTAACAAGCTCGGTGCGACTGTTGCGAAGCGTAACGAAAAACTCGTAAAACTGCTTGAGGGTGTCAAAAATATGGCTCTCGGTGACTATCAGAGCAACACCATTGACGCTTTCGGTGACGCATACGAATATCTTATGACAATGTATGCTTCCAATGCAGGCAAAAGTGGGGGAGAGTTCTATACTCCTCAGGAAGTTTCCGAACTTCTTACACGTCTTGCAACTGTCGGCAAAACTGAAGTAAATAAAGTCTATGACCCCGCCTGCGGTTCGGGTTCGCTTTTGCTGAAGGCTTCAAAGATACTCGGCAAGGACGGAGTCCGTCAGGGTTATTATGGTCAGGAAATCAATATCACTACTTACAACCTTTGCCGTATCAATATGTTCCTTCATGATATTGATTACGATAAATTTAATATTGCCTGTGAGGATACTCTTACAGCTCCACAGCACTGGGACGATGAGCCTTTTGAGGTTATCGTATCAAATCCGCCTTACTCTATAAAATGGGTTGGCGATGACGATGCAACTCTTATTAATGACCCTCGTTTTGCACCTGCTGGTGTTCTTGCTCCGAAATCAAAGGCTGACCTTGCGTTTATTATGCATTCTCTTTCGTGGCTTGCAAATAACGGCACTGCCTCAATTGTATGTTTCCCTGGTGTAATGTATCGTGGAGGAGCAGAACAGAAAATCCGCAAATATCTGATTGACAATAATTTTATAGATTGTATCATTCAGCTCCCGTCAAATCTGTTTTTCGGAACTTCTATTGCTACCTGTATTATGGTAATGAAGAAAGGCAAGAAAGACAACAACACCCTTTTTATTGATGCTACAAGAGAATGTATCAAGGTAACAAATAACAACAAGCTTACCGATGAAAACATAGAAAGGATTCTAAGCATTTTTGAAAAGCGTGAGGACGAGCAGTATATTGCACATCTTGCAAGTTATGATGAAATCAGGGAAAATGACTATAATCTTTCAGTTTCTACATATGTTGAGGCAGAGGATACTCGTGAGGTTATCGATATTACAGAGCTTAACAAACAGATTAGCGAGATAGTTGCAAGGGAACAGATTTTGCGTGATGAGATTAATAAGATTATTGAGGAGATTGAGGGGTAATATGGTTGAAAAAGTTAGAAATTTGAATGATATTAGCTGTAATAATCGAAAAGGAATATATAAAAGATGGATACTTAATTCAAAAAATGATTATCACCGTCTTTGTGATTATATGCAGAAAATCAATTATAGTATTCAAGATTTAAATAATGAAATTGCATTATTGGAAAATGCCCATATGAAAGATATTATTTATGTTATTATTTTATCAGTATGGATACAAGAGGCTTTTGAAAAAATCTACAAACTGATGCGAAGCGATGTTTTGCAAAACTTCTCTTATGGTAAAGAAGATGAGTTGAAAAAAGCAAAAAAATATATAAACGCTATTCGTTCCTTTGCGATAGCACATCCTTTATCAACAAGTAGACATTCTGATTTTGGATTTGATGGAAATTACATATGCATTGATATTCGTAACCCTAAACGTGATATAACATTTGGGTTCACAAAAAATGATTGGGTTCGCAGATTAGATTTTGAAGGACTACATGAAAAAAGAGAACCTGCTGACTTTTTCTTTTATGTATATTCTGAAAAAGACGATGCCATGAAGTTTTTCAGATATATTGGGTGTTGTTTTTCAGATATATACAATGTTGCAAGATTGTATATTGATAAGTTATATGCATTAGATAACTACTTGATGAAACAGAAAAAAGCAGATTATGAGGTGTGATATGTCAAAGCTTGAAACACTTATTAAAGAACTTTGTCCGAATGGAGTTGAACACGTTAAACTTGGTACTTTTGCAACAATCAACAGAGGTGGAAATTTTCAGAAAAAGAATTTTTCCGAAAAAGGTGTACCTTGTATTCATTATGGGCAGATATATACAAGATATGGTTTATTTGCGGATAAAACATTTACTTTCATTGATGAGGAAACAGCTAAAAAGCAAAAATTTGCTTTGCCTAATGACATAATAATGGCTGTAACAAGTGAAAATTTAGAAGATGTGTGTAAATGTGTAGCGTGGCTTGGAAATGAAAAAATAGCAATAAGCGGACATACAGCAATAATACATCACAATCAAAACACAAAATACCTTTGCTATTATTTTCATTCAACAATGTTTGCAAATCAGAAAAATAAACTCGCTCATGGAACAAAAGTGCTTGAAGTAACCCCTGATAAACTAAAAGATATTATTATTCCCCTCCCTCCCATCGAAGTCCAGCGTGAAATTGTCAGGATACTTGATGAATATACTGAAAAAGTAACAAAATTAAATCAAGAGCTTACAGCAGAACTTACAGCTCGAAAAAAGCAGTATGCGTATTACAGGGATAAACTGCTAAGCTTTGATGTCCACGGGGGGGGGACAGTTGATGTTCAATGGAAGACTTTGGG
>JAEDMB010000180.1 GCA_016303235.1 Oscillospiraceae bacterium | reverse complement strand
GCATTTTCAAAACTGCTTAACTTGAAATTATCGCCGTCTGTATTGAAATCCGGTCTGTTTTCCTTGATAAATGCTATTGTATTCTCAAAGCTTTCCCTGATTTCAAGTCCGTATCCTATATAGCCTATAATCTGCTTTGAACAGTAATCTTCATCAGTCATATTTTTAAGGTCTGTCTGATATGCTGTTATAAGTTCCTCAAGGGAGCTTTTATTAATCTGTATATCATATTGTGTCTGTGTTTTGGCTTCGGAAAAAGTAATGTTTCTTAATGGATAATCATAATTGTAACGTGAATAGTATTCTCTTATTATATCTTCTGCATAGTCTGCAAATTCATCTGATGTATATATTGCTGATGTGATTTTATAAAAATCCTCATAGAGAATTTTATATTTCCTTGAAACGATATTGCCGTTCTTCATATAATATCTTATCTCAAGTTCTATATCATTATTAAAATTTATTGTATTATTTTCAGCATTTTCAGTTACATCAATTATCTCATAATCGTCATATTTTTCGGGGTGTTCATACTGGTCAATATACGATTTCTGAATTTCTGTAACAGTTCTTATTATATTGCGGTCAGAATACATATTACTGCCGTAATCAAATATTTCATTAATATGGTAATTACTTCCGTATTCTCTCATAGATACCTGTGCAACGCCTGCCGGATTTGGTACATACTTATATATTCCGAATCCGTTTGATATATCACTTATTGCTACTACTATAAATATTGAAGCTACTGTTCCTATAAATCTGAATACAGAATAGTGGAATTTTTTAAATCCTCTTTTTGTAATTATTTCAAAGAGGAAATATACTATTGCTCCGACAAATATTGCTCCGACAAAATCATCACCCGAAAGTGATATTGCGTATATGATTATAAAAAGCATTGCTGATGTCAGTGCATAGTAAAGCATTCTGTATACATACGGCTTTGATACGCTTTCCGCCTTTCTCTTTTTATAGAGAAAATATGTCAGTGCAACAATCAGAGCTATATAAATTATTATGGATATAAGCCAGCTCCAGAAATACGGCACATTAGTTGTTCCGTTATACGCAATCTGAAATACAAACATTGCACAGCCGAAAGGACTTGTAAAATAAATCTGTTCGAGCATTATTACATCGTCCATTACTCCATACGGATTTGAATTGCAGACACATAATCCGAATACAAACAGAAATAATGGTATAATTCCGTTTATAAGCACTGATGACGCTATCGCTTCAAATATGCTTCCGCAACACGTTATGCAGAATACCGTAAGAGTATAGAATAAAATCATTGCCAGCATAACACATACTCCGCATTGATTTATTATGCTTAAATAATCCTTCATATCTTCAAGATGAAGTCCGATTCCGATAAGTCCGATTAAATCGCCTATAACCCACGCAACAAGGGCGGGAATGAGATATATTCCCAGTCCTGTGAGATAATCCGTGAAAAATCTCTGTGTTGAACTTAAAGGCAGTGAAAGATTCATATCAACGCATGATTTCTTGTACTGATATTTGAAAATATTCATTGCTACTACAAATCCGGCAAGAAGTGCCAGTATTCCGGCTATAACTCCGGCAACCATAAGTATTTCAGTATCGGGATAATGTGTGTGATAATCGTTATTCCTGTATTTCTCGTAGTAGTATTCTGTATATACTCCAAGTGCCATTACAAGAGGAAAGCCTATTGCGTGAAGTATGCATATTACTGTTGCAAGCTTGCGGTTAGTAGTGATATTTGTTTTGATTCTTGCCATTATAAAAGGATTCTTGAAAAGCTTCGGCTTACTTATTGATTTCACTGCTGTCATAGCCAAGCACCTCCAGTTCATAAATAAAGATTTCTTCAAGGGTAAGTGGTATTATATCCATTACTATCGGGGTTTTAGATGCAAATGCCGTCTTTATAGTATCAGTATCCCCTTTTGCGATTACATAGCATACGCTCTGACGCTGTTCATAGTGAAGAATTTCAAGTCCCGATTCTTCAAGCTGTTGCTTTGTATATACTCTTGCCATACCGTTTGAATCGGGAGGAAATACAAGCTGTACCTTGTGAATATTTCCCTTGAGACTGTCCAAATCCCTTGAAAATACAAGCTTTCCCTGATGTATAAGACAGGCTGTGTCGCATACTTCGTTGATTTCTTTCAGATTGTGCGATGATATTATAGTAGTAAGCTGACGGTCAAGCATTGCATCAATAAGCATCTGCTTTATGATAATTCGCATAGTAGGGTCAAGACCGTCAAAAGCTTCGTCCATAAGCAAGTATTCAGTACGGCATGCAAGACCGATTATAACTATTGCCTGACGTTTCATACCCTTTGAGAAATCCCCTGTTTTCTTTTCAAGAGGAAGATTTATTTTTTTGCGTAAATCCTCAAATACTTCCTCTGAAAAATTCGGATAAAAGCCTTTATAATAATCCTTAAGGCTTTTAAGAGTAAAACTGCTGAACTGTATTGTTTCATCATTGATGAAAAAAACCTGTTTTTTGATATCTGAATTGTCATATACTTTTTTGCCGTCAATGGTAACTTCCCCGCTGTCCTGAATGTATATTCCCGAAAGAAGTCTGAGTATTGTGGATTTTCCCGCACCGTTTGAACCGAGAAGTCCGTATGCCGTTCCCTTTTCGATTTTAAAGCTTACGTTGTCAAGTGCCGTGAAGTCATCGAATTTCTTCGTTACGTTTTTAAATTCAATCATTATTTTTCTCCCCCTTTATATCATCAGATATTCTGTCAATACGCTCTTTGAGTTCATCGGAATCTGCTCCGTTTGTAATAGCTTTTCGCACAGAAGAATCAAAATCCGACAGGATAAATTCTTTTATGAGACTGTTGTCTATTTTAGCTATAAAGCTACCCCGACCAGTAAGCGAATAGATTATGCCGTTTCTTTCAAGCTCCTGATACGCTTTTGCTACTGTATTCGGATTTACTCCTGTATCCTTTGCAAAATTTCTGACACTCGGTATCTGGTCATTTTCCTTTAAACTGCCCTTTATGACAAGCTCTATTATTTTAAAATAAATCTGTTCATATATAGGGGTTCGGCTTGTGAGGTCAATCGTGAACATAATAATCCTCCTTTCAGAAATTAGTGTATTATCCTTACTATTACACTTATATCATATCATACATTCCTTATTTTGTCAA
>JAEDMB010000179.1 GCA_016303235.1 Oscillospiraceae bacterium | reverse complement strand
GTCAGTCTGAGGAATCAGCCGGTATGTACCATGAAGTCCGGCAAGGTCTCTGATAGTACCGTCCATGCACTTGAACAACATAGAATCTGAAAATGCAATTTCAAGTCCGATGATAACATTGAAACCGTCAATATAAATCGTTTCGCCCCTGATGTCAGAAACCTCACGTTTCTTTCTTGAACGGATACTATCTGCCGGAGAGATTGTTCTTGCAAGAGCAAGTCTCTGCCGTTCGGAAAGCTGATAATGATTTCCGATAAACCTTGTTGTATTTGTGACAGGATACCCTCTGCAAAGAAGATAGTAAACCTCCTCAGCAGCTTTTCTCAATTTAGGCAGACTCTTTTCTCCAAAATCACGCTCATCTGTCGGCATGAATCCTCGTTTGGCTTGCATTGTCATTATCTCACCTCATAAAAATTTCTTAGAAAATCTGTATATTCATTGGGTAGTGTATCACATAATATCAGTGCATAACGTCTATGCGTTTGCAGATATTTTTCGTACATCGAACTGTTTTCAAACACACCGGCAGTACTTCGCAGAACATCACAGGCTATGATTATCTTTCTTTTTTGGCTTATCCTTGACTTAATGCTATTGCCTGAAAAAATATTGTCAACAACAGCACTATCGAACCAGCATAACTTTCCGTTTAAGTTTCTCCCGGTAAACGCTTTCATTAATTCTGTATGCAGTCTTTCACCGATTATATCTGAGGGCGGTATAAAGACACATCTGTTTGACATCTCCACACGGTGTAAATTATGGCAATACGGTGCAAACAGTTCATCAGTGCCGTGCAGAAGATTGTCAAAGGAGATACTCTCCAATTCCCTGCTACAAATCGCATATTTTTCGTACTTTGTCCAATTATACGTCCTGATTTCAAGTGATTTTTCATGAAATGCTACCGAATATGCCGGTAAAATATTTCCGTGAAGCCGTAGAACTGTTTTATCGTTATCACGGCTTTCAACTGATATAAATCCGTCATACTTTTTTTTATCGGGATATCTCACATCAACACAATCAGGGAAATACTGACCTTTTGTTCCCTGTGGAACAATTATCCTGCATTGCATAACACCATATACTTTTCCATTATATCTATATGAAATCCGGAATGCATTTTTATATACAGAAACTCTGCTACATTCAGAAAAATCAAGTGTTACTTTACAATATCTGTTCAGCACAGAATTATTTCCGAGCCATACTTGTCCTCCGGGAAGTTTTATATTATCCGCACCGGCTCCTATCAGCAGAATGTTATATCCCCCGATTTTTGTAGGAATTTCACGCAGAATCAGCCTGTAATTCTTATCTAATGGGGTAAATTGAAATGCAGTTCCGTTGATTTGTTTATAAGCAGAATTCTGAAATGCAAAGCCTTCAATTCCGCTTCGGGAGAATGCCCAGTTACCGATATATCCGCAGGATTCCGGAATATCTATGTACTTCAGATTAGTACAGCTTTCAAATGCACAGTTTCCAATTCTCAAAAGTGTTGTAGGAAGATGAACGCTGACTAACTCCTGACATGAGAAAGCAAAACTATGTGGAATCTCTGTGATTCCATCAGCAATGATGATTGCTTTGACTTTGCTTTGCTCAAAACAGTAGGAGTGTAACTTTTTTACATTATCGGGTATCTCAACTCTTTCTATATCAGCCCTGAAAAAAGCTCTGCCTCTTATCTCATTGACAATATATCCGCCAATTTCAGACGGAATAATTACATTTTTATTTGTTCCTGTATAATGCGTGATGCGGATACGCTTACGGGATTTTCTCTTGAAATGCCACCCCTGTGTAATTGCCTGCTCCAGAGTTAAAGTTATATACTTCACTTTCGCCTTAACTTCTTTCGGTCTGTCGGGGATATACATTTCTTCTCTTTTGACATAGTCTGCACAAAAGGAACTCTGTTTGGGGGCTGTTTTTTCGATCTCAACATTTTTGCTTTTTCTTTTACTTCCCTTGAACCAATCAAATAATCCCATAACTCACCTCAATATTCTATAACCCTGAAATCTTTATAAAACAATCCGTTGTCCTTTATCTTCTCATCATTCAGATGAAGCGTTATAGGGTAAAGTACTCTTGTAGCTCCATCATCAAAAGAAAGATAAGGCTTAAAATCCCTGCTGATTTCATATCCCGGTGGAAATTGATTGGATACCCAACCAGGGTCACAGGAATATACAAATATACGGTCACGTGCATAATCAGAAGCGATAGAATGTGTCATCATATTCAGAGATGCTTTCGCCATATTCGTATGTACATGACGTGCGAGCTTCTGCTTTGTATTAAACCTGCCTTCTACGGAGCTGACATTGATAATAAAACGATTGTTAGAATTTCCGTTTGCAAGACATTGCCGTAATCCATTTGTCAGCATAAAAGGAGCAGTTACATTGATAAGCTGAACCTCCAGAAGCTCCTGCGGAGAAATTTCTTCGGGCTTTCGTACCCATGAATTATTTCTGTCTGTCTCACCATAATCAACAGCCTGAATACTCGGCATAATTGAAAATGAAGTTTCCGGCTTGGCAAGAGGAACAAGATTGCAGCATTGCAATTGTAAAGTGTTTTCATGTGCTGTAAGCTGTTTGTAATATTCATTCGATTTCTTTACGGTCTGTGCAGCATTGTTTATGAGAATATCCAGCTTCCCATTACATATTACTTTTATCTGGTTTATAAGCTCATGCAAACGGTCAACACGCATAAGGTCAAATCCAATAATTGTAAGTCTGTCTTTGAATAAATCATAATCCGGCTCCTGCATATAATTTTCAAGTGCTGATTTGGGATATCGTGTTACAGCAATTACATTTGCACCTTGTCTTAAAAGTCGCAGACAAACGGCATATCCAATCTTGATACGTCCACCCGTAACAAGAGCATTTTTTCCATTAAGATTACAGAAAATGCCTCGCATTTTGTCATTGATAACTTTACATTCGGGACAGATACCATAATAATCTATATTTCTTTTTCTGCACATAAGGCATATTCTCATAACAATTCACCTTAATAATCATAAACTTGCTTGACAATCAGAGACAATTGTGCTAAAATATAATTGTCGGTAGTTTAAGCTGAAAACACTTGCTCCTCAAGCATTGATGCGGTTTTACCGCCCGACAAGCCCGTATAGCTCAACGAGGAGAGCTGTCACCCTGCTAAGGTGAA
>JAEDMB010000178.1 GCA_016303235.1 Oscillospiraceae bacterium | reverse complement strand
AGCGTATTTGCTACAATTGCATTGAGATTTTCAAACATCATTTTTGCCATAATTAATTGCAACCTCCCATAATTTCATCAGCTAAAGATTCATAGGCATTAACTATCTTCCAGGCATTTTTAGTCTGCGGTACATTCTTTTCGATAAAATACGCTTCAATCGGAAGTCCGGCTTTCTGACTTTCTCTCACCGTTTTGGAATAGGGTATAACAGTTTTCATCAGACGGTCTTGAAGTATTTTACGGAACTCCTCAATTATTTCCGCATCGTTCTGTTGCTGATACATCGTAACGAATACTCCGCCGAGCTTTACTCCCTGCTTATGAATTTCTTCTGTAACTCTTTTAAGTCCTGAAATTTCAAATTCACCGAGGATTGTCGGAACATAGACAACATCAAAATTTCTGATTATCAGTCTGACTTCATCACTTACAGTTGGCGGTAAATCGAAAAGTATGTAATCAAATCCGCTCTTTTCTTTTTCAGTCAGGTTTGAATATCTTTCCCATGTAGTATGAGAAATTCTTTCATAATCTGTTGGCAGTATTGAACTTGAATTTCTTCCGGTCATAAAGAATGAAAAGCAGTTTTCCTGTGTATCGCAGTCAACAACAAGAACATTTTTGTCCTTTTTCTGAAAGCTGTATGCAAGATTTATAACGGAAGTCGTTTTTGCAACTCCTCCCTTGTTGTTAAAAATACCTATTTTCTTTGAATTTTCCATAATTTTATATCCTTTCAAAATATGTTTACTTTTCTGAAAAAGAAATGATGTAGGTGCGTTAAAATGCCTACACCTTTTTGCATTACCTACACCCATACCTACACCCTTTATTTTTCCCTGTATTACGTTATTTTTAATAATGTTTTTTTAAAAAAGGTGTAGGTGGTGTAGGTATTTTTTAGTTATATAGGAGAAAAAATTTTTTATATAGAGTTATAAGCGGTTTTTACCTACACCACCTACACCCACTATCCCTGTTGTTACGAAAAATCGGGATTTTTCAGGGTGTAGGTATACCTACATCATACCTACATTTTAACCTACATCTTATGAAACACTGTCATAATACAAGTATTCATAATCATTTTTCCATTCGTCATTCATTACATGTTCTGTCAGGAAAACTCCCTGTTTGAAACGTTTGGTCATATCGCTCCAGTTCTTTTTACAGAAACCGGAAATTTCTTTTCTGAACTCAGGAGCAGACGGTATTCTTGTAAGTCCTTGTCCGGAACACCATTGCCTGAAGTACTCATAAAGCTTTTGCGATTCAAGACAAGGCTTTTCATCAGAACCGAGCGGTCTTGTATATGTTGTCCAGAACTCTACCGGATATGAATTTTCACGTTTGTATTCAGTAAGATTTTCAATGCAGTCCTGTGTAATGCTGAACTGATAATTCCGGCTTATAGCTTTTCTTAAAGCCAAAATTGCCTTGTATACTATTCCGTCACGTTCATCATAAAGCTTTTTCTCAAGATTAGGGTCAAGCTTGTCCTTTGAAATAACATTGTTGCATTTGATTATAAGTATACGGTTATAAACATGGTCTCCCTTATCTCCGCCAAAATGTGGCAGGTCATTCATTCCGTAAAGCAGAAAACCTTTGAATTTGAAATCAAACGGTTCTTTATTCTTAAATTCGACAGATATTGAATCTCCGCCAGTCAGATTTTTAAAAACAGCATTTTCTTCAATTTTCATAAATGAAAGGTCATTTGAATAAATTAATCTTTTGTTATATACTGCCGTTTTTCCGAATCTTTCATTAAGACTTTTCAAATCACGTTCTGCAACATTGTTTGAACCGAGCAATTTAGCAATAAGGTTGATTAGCGTACTTTTTCCGGTATCGCCTTTTCCAAGAAGAAACATTGCTTTTTTAAATCTCCAACCTTGTATATTGGAAATTACTGCTCCGATATATTCCAAAATCAGCGTTTGTGTCTGAACGTCCCCACTCGTCAAAGTATTCAGGAACTGGTCAAAATTTGGAGTAGGTTCTTCTTCTCCGTTCCAGTTGCATGGAATCTGAATAGACGACATAAGCTCTGGTGTATGTTTGCTTAATTGCAAAGTGTGAATGTTCAGAATCCCGTTCTTAAAATTGATACAACTCTCATCTGTGTTCATAACATCATGGAGACAGTGAGTACAAGTGCAGTCAAAAAGTTCAAGAGCCTGACGGAGAACTGCCGGATTAAGAAGTCTGATGTTGAATTCTTCGATATATCCCATAAGTATACGCATTATATCACTGTCATTGGCAGTTTTATAAACACCGTCTTTGTATATGTATCGGATTTCACTGTCCAATGCTCCGTTACGCAACATTATGCAAGTTTCGGATTTCTGAAAGAATTTGTAAAGAAAAGGTACTGAAACCTGAAGCTTGTCTCCTTTTTCTATAACAAATATCGGACGCACCTGATAAAATTCTTCATTCGTTTCGCTGTTTGTCAGTTTCTTTTTGTACCACAGTTCTCCGGCATTATATGCACTGTCAGGAGTTGTGTACTTTACATCTTTTGGTTTAGGGCTTATCTTTTTCATAAAAATCCTCCATTTTCTTTTCAGAAAAGTATTGACTTTGAGAGGAAAATATGATATAATAATAACATAAATTTTAGCATATCTTCCTCCCCCAGGATACAGCGGTTTTGCGAGAACCGCTGTATTTTTTTGTTGTCTTTCTTTTGTTTAAATAAAAAACTTCGTCCATTAAGAACGAAGTTTTTTTGTTTGCATACTCCGTGCTTGGTGGTATGCAATAATTATAACATAATCCGGAGCAGGAAAAGACGATGATTATGCCGAGGAAATACTTGATATTGCAAATGCTGACAGCACATATATCTACATAAAGTCAGACGGCTCACTTGATGACGGTATGGAAATCGTATCTCATCCCATGACTATTGATTATCATAAGGAATACTGCTGGGAAGACATCATGCACAGGGCGGTATCTCTTGGCTATCGTTCACATCAGACAAGTACATGTGGTTTACATATTCACGTTAACAGAACGGCTTTTTCTGATAACAGAGAGGAGCAGGACGAAATCATTTCAAGAATCCTTTACTTTGTAGAACATCACTGGAATGAACTCTTAAAATTCAGCCGACGTTCAGAATATACCATGAACCGCTGGGCAGCTCGTTACGGATATGAACATACGCCCAAGGCTATTATGGACAAAGCAAAGAAAGGCAACAACGGCAGATATGCGGCAGTCAACCTTTGCAATTATCATA
>JAEDMB010000177.1 GCA_016303235.1 Oscillospiraceae bacterium | reverse complement strand
TTTTCAAGCTCAAGCAACTGCATTATAAGTTTATTTTTCATAGCATCATGGAGTTCCTGTTCGGCTCTTGATGAAATCTTGTCAATCTGTTTAAGATATATAAGAAAAAGCGTTATTATTCTTAAAAGCAACTGCAAAACAAATCTTGTTTTAAGATTGGTGCTTAAATTTTTTATAATACCGCCGGTAGCTTCTTCAATAATACGGCTTGCCTTGACTGATATTGTAAACACATAATCTTCAGTAATAATAATGCCTATCGGAATCGTATAGAAAAGAAGTGTTTTTTCCTCATCAACTTCAGATACCGGAGAATCGACTATTATAAGTGTCTGATTGTCCTCACGCTCTATACGGGAAGTTTCCTCATCATCAAGAGAAGATTTTACAAATCCGCTGTCAAGACCATAATCATCAATAAGTTCTTTAATTTCCTGCGGTGTAGGGTCGGTAACGGATACCCAACAGCCTGTAACAGGTGAATTTATTTCTCTTATCTTGTTTTCAAAGGTTTTATAAAATTTTATCATAAATACTCCTTTCACCGAAAGCATTCAGCGAAAAGAAATAAAAAATCCGTTTCCGCCTGAGCTTTCAAAAAAAATTACCGTATGCCCACAGGGGTCGGGATTCATAGAAAATACACCTCCGAAAAAATCTATATATATTAATTATAGCAGAAATTATCTTTTTTTACAAGTAAAATTCATGTAAAAACAAAAAAATATTCTCCCAGATTTTTACTTTTCAATATTTATCTGTCACAGAATTTTCATAATAATGCTTTATTATTATAATCAGATTAAAGGAAACCGAACGGGGCAAAATAATAAGAAAATTGGTGGTATTATGGATAAGAATTATAAAAGCTTTTTCGCATCGGCTATGATTTTTTCAGTACTGGCTTCCGGCTGTTCGGACAGCGGAAACAGTTCGGAATCTTCAGAAATTATTCAGACAACGACAGAAACGTCAATAACAACTACAACAGATGAAGAATCTTCAGAAGAGGATTCATCAGAAGATGACAAAGAAACAAAGGCGGTACAGCTTTCGGCAAATGCCTCCGCATATGAATGTAATCTTGAGGATATATTTTCAGAAAACGACTTGAATCCTGTTTATTCAGCTGAAAATCAGATAATTCTGAAAAATGATTCAATAGAACTCAAGGGAAAGGGAAATGTCAATAATTCCGATGTATTGATTACAGAGGGCGGTACTTACAAAATAACAGGTACTCTTGACGATGGTCAGATTATTGTAAATTCTGACGAAAAGGTGTGGCTTATTCTTGACAATGCCAATATAAGCTGTTCGGATTCGTCACCTGTCTATATAGAAAAATCCGACAAGACTTTTATTACTCTTGCTCCGGATTCGGAAAACACTCTTTCTGACGGCAAGGAATATTCATATACTTCCGAAAGCGAAAACGAACCCGATGCTGTAATTTTCAGCAAGGATAATCTTACGGTAAACGGTACAGGAACTCTGAATATAAATGCAAATTTCAATGAAGGTATAACCTCCAAAGACGACCTGACTATAACAGGCGGTACTATAAATATAAATTCTGTCGGAAACGGCATAAAAGGCAAGGACTGCGTTGCAGTTTCATCAGCGGAAATAAATATAACTTCACAGGCTGACGGTATAAAATCAAGCAATGCCGACGAAAAGGGCAAAGGTTTTATATTTATATCAGGAGGAACTTTCAATATAAATTCAATGGAAGATGCTTTTCAGTCCGAACAGGAATTTATTATTGACGGTGGCAATATAAATATTATATCAGGGGAAGGAAGTTCTTCTGAATATGTAAAACAGCATACGGATTCTATGATGGGCGGTCACGGAGGATTCGGAAGATTTTCACCTCAAAGCACTGAAACAGAAACAGAAACAGAAACAGAGACAACAATAAGCCGTAAAGGCATAAAATCGGGTGCAAATATGTATATAAACGGCGGTAATATTACTGCTGACTGCTCATCAGATTCAATTCATTCAAATTCTGATATAACAATATCGGGCGGAAAGCTTGAACTTTCAAGCGGTTCGCAGACAATTCACGCTGACAATACCCTTTCCGTAAAAAACGGCAGTATAGATATACTTAAATCATATGAAGGTCTTGAAGCATCTGTCATTGATATATCGGGCGGTGATATATCTATAATCTCCGATGATGACGGATTCAATGCAAGTGACGGCTCAACACAGGGTGCTATGGGACAGAATACAGACGGCGTTGCAGTAAAAATATCAGGCGGTACTATATACGTAAATGCAGAGGGTGACGGTCTGGATTCAAACGGAACTATGACCATATCAGGCGGAAACGTAACTGTTGACGGCCCTTCAAAAGGCGGAAACGGTGCATTGGATTCAAACAACGGAATATCTCTTGAAGGCGGTATTCTTATTGCTGTCGGAAGCAATGATATGGCTGAATATCCTGATACGGATTCAAAACAGAAATTTCTCGCTATGACTGCTGATGCAGATTCTGAATTTGCTTTTAAAGTATGTCTTGAAAATTCCGCAATAGCAGAATACAAACCGCAGAAAAATTATTCCGGAAGTGTATCAATAATAGTAAGCACTCCGGATTTGGCAGAAAATAATGAATATACTTTATATATAAATGACAGCGAATCCGGTTCATACAAAGTAAACGAAACCCCTGCCGGAAGCGGATTCGGAGGAGGCAGAGGCGGTTTCAATAAAACTCCTCGTGAAGATTTTGACCCTGAAAATATGACTCCTCCTGATGACTTTGACCCCGAAAATATGACTCCTCCTGATGGATTTAACAAGAGAAATCCTATGAACGGTGAAATGCCAGAAATGCCAAGCGGATTCAGCAATGAACAGCTGACTTAAAAAGATTTTTCCATACTCTCTCTTTTTTCATATAAATTCCTCTTAAAAAAGGCTGAACGGAAATTAAAAATCCGTTCAGCCTTTTTTCTTACTTCTTCAATTTTCCGAATATATCGCCGATTTTATCCTTGACATCATCAACGGAAATTTTTGCCTTTATTCCGTCAACAATCTGCATAATCTTGTCGTCGGGGAGGTCTACTCCGAGAATACCCTCAACAGCCTTTACAGGATTATTTTTAAATTCCTTTTCAAAATTCTTGTCGTTTTTAATCTTCTTTATGATTTCTTCAATTTTCTGCTTGATATCCATATATAAACTATATCCTTTCAGTTAATTAAGTTTTAGAAGGTTCGGGAGTATTTTTATCCTTGTAAACTACTTTCAGA
>JAEDMB010000176.1 GCA_016303235.1 Oscillospiraceae bacterium | reverse complement strand
GCAACATTCCACCACGGGTCAAAGTGAATGACAACGTCAGCACCCGTCAGATTAAGTCCCGTACCACCAGCCTTTAATGAAATCAGAAAGACAGGAACATCACCCTCATTGAAATCATTTACAAGTTCAAGTCTTTTTGCTTTAGGAGTGCTTCCTACAATGGTATAAAACGGAATATCAGCGTTTCTCAGGTCATGGGAAATAAGGTCAAGCATTGATGTAAACTGCGAGAATATCAGTATTCTGTGCTTTCCGTCAATTGCATTTTTCACAAGCTCCAGACATGCTTCACGCTTGGCAGAACCACCGGAATAATCTTCAAATATGAGGGACGGGTCACAGCATATCTCCCTGATTTTAGTAAGCTCTGCAAGAATCTTTAATTTATTCTTTTGAAAATCATCATCATTTTCCTCGTCAAGCATCTGCTGTATTCTGAGAACTTGTCCGTCATAGAGTTGCTGTTGTGCTGTTTCAAATTTTGTATACTGAGTTTTCTCAAGTTTATCAGGTAAATCTTTTAAAACATCGGTTTTAAGACGCCTTAAAATAAATGGTGAGACGATTCGGCGTAATCTCTGTGCAGCATTTTCATCATTACGCTTGACTATGGGAATTTCTATTTCTGTTCTGAAGGTTTCATAACCATAGAGGAAATTTGGCATGAGATAATCAAATATACTCCATAATTCGCTGAGACGGTTTTCTATTGGTGTACCTGTAAGAGCGAAACGATACTCGCTATGTATGAGTTTGACGGATTTAGCCGCCGCTGTGGCGTGATTCTTAATATACTGAGCCTCATCTATTATCTGATACAGGAAATTTTTATCTTCATACTCGGCAATATCACGCTTTAAAAGGTCGTATGAAGTAACAGCCGCATCATACTGTTCAATCTGAGATATGAGTTTTTTCCTTTCAGATGCATTTCCGGAAATAGTAATTACTTTTAAATCAGGGGCAAATTTACGAAATTCCTCAAACCAGTTATATATAAGTGAAGAAGGACATATGATAATTGATGTGCCATTCTGCTCGCCCTTTTCCTTTTTTGACGCTAAAATAACTGAAATTACCTGCAGAGTCTTTCCAAGTCCCATATCATCGGCAAGAATACCCCCGAATTTATATGTTTCAAGAGTTCTAAGCCATTTGTAGCCGTATTTCTGGTATTCCCTCATAATGCCCTGCAATTCTTCGGGAGCCTCAAAATCGGAATCATTTACCGTTTTAAAATTTCTGATAAGCTTTTTATAGCAGTTGTCTCTGTTTGCATATATTTCGTGACATTCCTCAAGCATCTTATCAAGATACAATGCACGATAAGCAGGAATCTGCATTTTACCCTTTGTAAATTCCTTTGCACTGATGTTCATTGCTTCCATCATAAGACTAAGCTCATTGATTCTATCATCTATCTGAATGAAGTCACCACTTTTCAGAAGATGATATTTTTTCTTTTTACGGTAGCTTTTAATTATGTCAAGAAGCTCTTTCGGTGAGAAATCAGTGGAGGTTATTTCAAGATTCAGAAGGTCATTTTCAATAGATACTCCCATTGAAAAATTATAATTCTTTTTGATATGCATCGAATCAAAGCTGTCAGTGGAGTGAACCTGACCATACATCATCAGTTCATCAAGACCGTTTGTAAGGAGTTCATAAATAGTGTCGCTGTCGGAAATATCGCATATGAGTCTCTTATTTTCGGGTTCCGGAATGTAAAAATACTTCATTGCGACTTTAAGTGCAGCCTGTTCTCTGTTCACATCACGAAAGCTCTCAACTATGCCTATATTTTTAAGGTGGTCAGTAAAATCAAATTCTGTTCCGTTATATACAACTCTCGGATAGCAAGCAGGAATCCCGTCTGCCGCATCAAGATAATAATGTATCTCAGCCGACGGAGGCATATATTTTAAAACACTATGCAATTCAACATCACTGAATGAAATATACTTCTTCATCTGAGGAAGGGTATTATATATGAATTCCGAAACACGTTTTGAACCGATATGTAGCTTTTTTTTCTGCTTCGGACTGCAAAAAAGAGTATCATTTTTTATTATTCTTATAAAATCCGAAAGCTCATGAGGAATCCTGTTAAAAATATAAATACTGTCTTTTTTACTGATAGTATAAAAAAACTGATTACCTCTGTAAAGCTTTGGCAAGCTTATCTCTGTATCAATTCCGTCAAATTCTTTGTTAATTCCTCTGAATGAGGGAGTAATTCTCATTTTAATCTTTATATTCTCTTCTGATTTCTGAACAGGAATGTCGTTTAATGTTACTTTTTCATGAAGAATATCGTATAATTTGTCCATCATTGATTCATCAAATACTATGGTATCCTTGAAAATCGTGCTTATTGTTTCATAGATATATTTGTCTCTGAGCTTTTCATTTATTAATTCTGTTTCATGAATCCACTGTTCAATGGCAGTAAGAACTTTCTTCGATTCGGGAGAAAAGTCGCTTTTGGAAAAGTCAAGTTCAACAAGCTTGCCGAGTTTTAATGTTTCGTTATTATGATATTTTTCAAGTAAATCATAAAAATCCTTGACTACATACATTTTCTTTTGGTTTCCCACTCTGAAAGTACCATATAGTCCGTCTTTAGAATTTCGTAAGGAATAATTGTATGGTGCATTAAAATTAAGAGACATTTCAAGAATTGCATCTTCTTCTTTTTTAAAGGATTCTTCGGCAGAGGACTGCATTCTGCTGAATGAATTTATAAGCATTGATGCATCATAATCAGTTGTATCTCCGGGATTGTATTCTTTGATATACTCATTCAGAGCCAGCATTGCAGATATTTCATACTTGCACGGCGAACGATAAAAATCTGTCTGGTCATAATAGCCGTGACCGACATGCTTTGGATTGCATAAAATACTTAGCATATTATATTCATTTGCATTTATTATTACTGTATGAACAGTGCCGTCAAAATCAGTTATCTCTGTCTCAAAATGTATTAAATTGTTTTTCATCTTTTCAAGTTTAACAGCTTTTATGACAACACGATTATTCTCAAATAATTTTTCAGCTTCATCAAGAGATTTTTTATCACGGAAGTAAAAATGAGATGTTATATTCTCCATTTGGAATGTATATCTGCTATTGTCATCGACTTCAAATAATTTATCGGACATTCTTTTCTCCTCGCTCTCAGGCTTATCTTTATATTTATAGTATAACACATATTCATATGCCTTTCAAGAGTTATTAAAAAGTTATTATTACTATAACCTTTTGTTCAGCATTAATACCTTACAGCAATTCCACTTAAGACAAACAATAACCGGATGCAATAAACCAACCAGA
>JAEDMB010000175.1 GCA_016303235.1 Oscillospiraceae bacterium | reverse complement strand
AATGATTAAGCTTACACTTAAAGACGGAAGTATCCGTGAAATTGAATCCGCTATGCCCGCAAGCGAAATAATCAAGGGTATCGGAATGGGACTTTACAAGGCATCATGCTGTGTAAAAATCAACGGAGAAGTTAAGGATTTACGCACAGTTATCGAAAATGACTGCGAATTTGAAGTATGCACATTTGATTCAATCGAGGGCAAAAAAGCTTTCTGGCATACTGCATCACACATTCTCGCACAGGCTGTAAAGAGACTTTACCCCGATACAAAGCTTGCAATAGGCCCTGCAATAGATAACGGATTCTATTATGATTTCGATATTGAAAAGCCGTTCACTCCCGAGGAACTCGAAAAAATTGAAGCCGAAATGAAAAAAATCGTCAAGGAAGGAATACCGCTTGAACAGTTTGAACTCTCTCCAACCGATGCAATTGCAAAGCTTGAGGAAATGGACGAACCATATAAGGTTGAACTCTGCCATGAACATGCGGATAAGGGTGAATCTATTTCATTCTATAAGCAGGGCGATTTTGTAGATTTATGTGCAGGCCCTCACCTTATGACGACTGCTCCGGTAAAGGCATTCAAGCTTTTATCATGTACAGGTGCATACTGGAGAGGCTCTGAAAAGAATAAAATGCTCTCACGTGTATACGGTACAGCATACCCGAAAAGTGCAGACCTTGAAGCCGATATCAAACAGCGTGAAGAAGCTAAACTCCGTGACCATAACAAGCTCGGACGTGAACTTGAATACTTCACAACTGTTGACGTTGTAGGTCAGGGACTCCCGATTATTCTCCCAAAGGGTGCAAGAGTTATTCAGACACTTCAGAGATGGGTTGAAGATGTTGAACAGAAACATGGATACCTTCTCACAAAGACTCCTTTCATGGCAAAGAGAGAATTTTATAAAATTTCAGGTCACTGGGACCACTATCTTGACGGTATGTTCATACTCGGTGACCCTTATGACGAAACTAAGGAATGTTTCGCACTCCGTCCGATGACATGCCCGTTCCAGTATCAGGTATTCCTCAACAGACAGCGTTCATACCGTGACTTACCTATGAGACTCGGCGAAACTTCAACTCTTTTCCGTAAAGAAGACAGCGGAGAAATGCATGGTCTTATAAGAGTGCGTCAGTTTACTATTTCAGAGGGTCACCTCATACTCCGCCCTGAACAGCTCGAAGAAGAATTTAAAGACTGTCTGAACCTTGCAAAATATATGCTTGATACAGTAGGACTTCTTGATGACTGCACATTCAGATTCTCACAGTGGGACCCTGCCAACCCCAATAATAAATATGAGGGTACTCCGGAACAGTGGGAAGAGGCTCAGGCTGTTATGGCGAAAATTCTTGAACACCTTGAAGTTCCCTATACAATCGGAATCGATGAAGCTGCGTTCTATGGCCCTAAGCTTGATATTCAGTATAAAAACGTTTACGGCAAGGAAGATACTCTCGTAACAATTCAGATTGATATGCTCCTTGCAAAGAGATTCGGTATGGAATATGTTGACGTTGACGGTACTAAGAAAACTCCTTACATCATTCACAGAACTTCACTCGGCTGTTATGAGCGTACTCTTGCATATATGATTGAACACTATGCCGGAGCATTGCCGTTATGGGTAGCTCCCGAACAGGTGAGAATTATTCCTGTTGCAGACCGTCATCTTGAATACTGCGATGCACTTCTTGAAAAACTCGAAGCTGCCGGAATCCGTGCTTCCATTGATGACCGTGCCGAAAAGGTAGGATATAAAATCCGTTCCGCTACTGTCGAAAAGCTCCCGATTATGCTTACAATAGGCAACAAGGAAGTTGAAAGCAATACTGTTTCAGTACGTTCAAGACGTGAGGGAGATTTAGGCTCTATGACTCAGGCACAGCTCCTTGAAAAGCTCCTTGATGATATTGCAAAGAAAGTAAAATAATCAACATGTACTTATCTAAAGGTAAAATAATATTCTCAAATATAATATCTTCTGTAATGCTTTTAATAAGCTGTCCTTTCGTATTTATCGGAATAGTCGGATTTCTTATGGATTTCTTTAAATTCTTAGGCGAAACGGATACAGGAATAAAAAGAGAATTAAGGCAGTCTCTCGGCGTTGCCGTAGGTATATTACTGTTTTTCGGAACTATACTGATAATATCCTTAAAAAGATTTCAGCTTGCAGGAAAGGCTAACAAGTTCAACCATATATTTGAAAATGATACTGACGGCGTAATTCTTATGTCGTCGGTATCAGTGATATTTGGAATACAGGAAAATAAATTTATAAAGCTCTTTGACAAGATGATTAAAAAAGGATATATTGTCAACTGCTATATCGAATATAATGATACTCCGAGAATAATTCTTGCAAATCAATCCGAACAGCTTGTTGCTGTAAAGTGTCCGAACTGCGGAGCATCAAACAATATCAAAGCGGGACAGTCAGGAATCTGTGAATACTGTCATTCAGAAATACAGTATATCTCGAAATAAAAAAGGGCTGTATCAATTATCTGATACAGCTCTTTAATATTTATTAAAGGGGAAATAAAAAATGAATAATATGGAATCAGATTTAAAAAGATGTCTGAATATGATTTCTTCAGACTGGAAAATACAGGACAATAAAAATGATATGTCAACTAATTTTATTTATAATGCAAAGTCGCTTGATGAATGTCTTGATTTAATAGAAAAAAATAAGGTCAATAAGGATTACGCACTGCATCGCTGGTATAATTACTATACATCTGTATACTGCGAATATCTTTTCTGTGACTATGGAGCAGTACATGAACAAAATGAAAAAAGCCACGATGTTGATATTTATATAAACAACATTCCTTTTGACGTAAAACTGACTGTATACCCTAAAGCATTATCCGAAAGACCTTTTAATTTAAGACAGAGAACGGGAAAAAATCAGATGATAAAATGGTACTATGAACATCAGTCACAAGGCAAAAGAAAGCAGATGCTTAACAGGCTTTATATTGTCTGTGACGGAAACAATTCAGAGGAAAATCTCCGAATGAAAAGCGATTTTGAACTGCTGAAAAAATATATCCGTTCCTTTATGAATTACACCAGGGAACATGGCTTTAATCAAATTGATATTATTGATAATCAGGTAATCTATCATCTTTACAGTGATATAATTTACATAAAAAAATAAAATGCTGTATGATACAGCATTTTTTAACATACAAAAAAGCGAACTTCCTAAGAAATTCGCTTTTAAATTTATGGCTCCCCAAGTTGGACTCGAACCAACGACCCTGCGGTTAACAGCCGCATGCTCTACCGACTGAGCTATTGAGGAAT
>JAEDMB010000036.1 GCA_016303235.1 Oscillospiraceae bacterium | reverse complement strand
GCAAGAAGTCCTACTACCGGAATGTTGTTTACTCTGTATTTTTCAAGCGTTGGATTTTCTGTATTATTTATTATTTCAGCGGAATTTACAATATGCCTTGTCTTTGGAGTTATAACCTGTATGCCTATGCTGTCACGGGTGGACTTGACGGAAATTAAAGAGGTATTGCAAAGAATTGCACGGTTTCCGTCAGTTCTTACGAGAATGTCAGTATCCTCCGGAATGAACAGAATTTTTGCAAGGGGTGATTTGTTTGAATATGCATTTGCAAGTTTTTTTCTGTTAGTTTTGGTTTCGTATGATTTCAGAGGAACTTTGGTAATTTTTCCGCTTTCGTATACAAAAAGAAGATATCCCGAATAATCGGAGGTTATAACAGCTGTAACAAGATTTTCATCGTCATCAAATCCGAGCTTTGCGGGAATGTAGTCACCCATAACGCTTGCTTTAGTGCAGTCAAATGCGGATAATTTTGACTTGTATGCCTGATACTTGTCAGTAATGAAAATAATTTCCGACTTGTTGGAAGTATCAAAAGTCTGTGAGATATAGTCGCCCTCCTTGAGTTTCTGTTCACTGCTCATTCGGAGCGACTGCGGAGTAATTTTCTTGAAATAACCGCTTTTGGTGATGAATATATTAACAGGGTAATCGGGAATATCTTCTTCTGTATCTTCTGATTCGGAATCTGTCTGATAGCAGAGCATAGTTTTTCGGGGCTGTTTGTAATTCTTAATAACTTCTTTGAGTTCCTTGATTATAATTGCCCTGACCTTTGATTTATCCCTTAAAATTTCTTCCATTTCGGCTATATCAGTCCGGAGCTGTTCGATTTCTTCGATACGCTTGAGAATATACTGTCTGTTTATGTTGCGGAGCTTAATTTCTGCAACGTATTCAGCTTGAATTTCATCAATGCCGAATCCCGTCATAAGATTGGGAATAACATCTTCTTCAAATTCAGTTTCACGAATAATTCTTACAGCCTTGTCGATGTCAAGCAGAATCTTTGAAAGACCTTCAAGCAGATGGAGCTTTTCCTTTTTCTTATTCAAATCGAAATAAGTACGTCTTTCGATACATTCAGTGCGGAAAGCAGTCCATTCCGTAAGAATTTCACGGATTCCCATAACTCTCGGAGTACCTGCTATAAGTATATTGAAATTGCATGAATAATTATCCTGAAGCGGTGTAAGTCTGAAAAGCTTCTGCATAAGCTTATCGGGGTCAGTACCTCTTTTAAGGTCTATTGCAATTTTCAAGCCGTCAATATCGGTTTCGTCACGGATATATGAGATTTCACGGATTTTCCCCTGTTTGATGAGGTCTGCAATTTTTTCAATTATAGCTTCAACAGTAGTTGTATATGGGATTTCTGTAACTTCAATGCAGTTTGCCGACTTGTCATAGCTGTATTTTGAACGTACTTTTATACTTCCTCTGCCTGTATCGTAAATTTTGCGGAGTTCGTTTTCATCATATATAATAAATCCACCACCCGGGAAATCGGGAGCTTTAAGGGTACTTAGAATATCATGTTCAGGATTTTTCATCAGTGCAATACATGTTTCACATACTTCCTGTAAGTTGAAAGGACATACATTGCTTGCCATAGATACGGCAATTCCGACATTTGAATTGACAAGAATTGTCGGGAATGTTGCCGGAAGAAGTGTAGGTTCAAGCATAGTATTGTCATAATTCGGAACGAAATCAACAGTTTCCTTGTCAATATCCTTGAAAAGCTCCTTGCATATCGGAGCGAGTTTAGCCTCTGTATATCTCGGAGCTGCACAACGCATATCACGGGAATAAGCTTTTCCGAAAGAACCTTTTGAATCTATATAGGGGTGCAGAAGTGATTCATTACCCCTTGTAAGTCTTACCATAGTATCATAAATTGACTGGTCGCCGTGAGGGTTAAGTTTCATAGTAGCACCGACAATATTTGCGGATTTGGACCGCTCTCTGTCGGGATTCAAAAGACCGTTTTTATACATAGTATAGAGAAGTTTTCTGTGAGAGGGCTTGAATCCGTCAATTTCGGGCAAAGCTCTTGAAATTATAACGCTCATAGCGTAAGGCATGTAATTTTTCTTAAGAGTATCGCTTATAGGTTCATCAATAACGATTCCCGCCCCCTCAATGTATGCATTGCATTTTTTGGGGGCAATTTTTTTTTCTGAGGATTTTTTCCTTTGCATTTTTGTTCTCCTTTAATCTGATTAGCTTATATCGGCAAGCTCAAGGTATTCCGCACCGTGTTCGGATATATAGTTTTTACGTCCCTGTAAGTCATCACCGAGAAGAATTTCAAACATTTCAGCGGATTCGCTTATGTCGTCGGCAGTAACCTTTATAAGCCTTCTTGTATCGGGATTCATAGTAGTGACTGACATCATATCAGGTTCATTTTCGCCGAGACCTTTTGAACGTTGCAGGGTATATTTTTTATCGCCGATTTTTTTCAGAATACTTTGCTTTTCCTTTTCGGTGTATGCGAAATATGTCATATTTTTGGTTGTAATTTCAAAAAGCGGTGATTCTGCAATATAGACAAATCCCTTTTCAATAAGAGAGGGAGTAAGCCTGTAAAGCATAGTCAGAATAAGAGTTCTGATTTGAAATCCGTCAACATCGGCATCAGTACAGATAACGATTTTATTCCAGCGGAGGTTGTCAATATTGAATGTTGCGAAATCCTTGTTAGCCTTTGTTTCAGCTTCTACGCCACAGCCGAGGACTTTTATAATATCTGTTATAATATCATTCTTGAATATTTTGGAGTATTCAGCTTTCAGACAGTTGAGAATTTTTCCTCTTACGGGAATAACTGCCTGAAATTCGGCATTTCTTGCCATCTTTACAGAACCGAGTGCGGAATCGCCTTCAACTATATAAAGTTCACGACGTGAAGTATCTTTAGTACGGCAGTCAACGAACTTCTGAACCATATTAGAAATATCAATAGTTCCGGAGAGTTTTTTCTTCATATTCTGACGGGTTTTTTCGGCATTTTCACGGCTTCTCTTGTTGAGGAGTACCTGAGATGCAATTTTTTCCGCCTCATCGGGATTTTCTATGAAGTATATTTCAAGCTGATGCTTAAGAAAATCAGTCATAGCCTCATAGATGAATTTATTTGTAATAGCTTTTTTAGTCTGATTTTCGTATGAGGTCTGCGTTGAAAATGATGATGATACAAGAATCAGACATTCCTCAACATCGTTGAAAGTAATTTTCGCCTCGTTTTTCAGATATGCATTATTCTGTTTCAGATAGGCATCAATCTGTGAGACAAAAGCCTGTTTGACAGCCTTTTCTGGAGAACCTCCATGTTCCAGAAAGCTTGAATTGTGATAATATTCAAGAAATTTTATTTTATTTGAAAAAGTCAGTGACACATTCAGCTTAACCTTATATTCGGGCTTATCCTCACGGTCACGGCCTTTTTTTTCACAGCTCCAGTTCTGAACCGATACAAGGGCATTATCTCCGGCGATTTCCTTAACGTAGTCACTGATTCCGTTTTCATATATGAAATTTGTTTCGGTAAAAGTTCCGTCAGAATTTTCGGAACGGTATACAAATAAAAGATTTGGATTTACAACAGCCTGTCTTTTGAGTATATCAAAAAAGAAAGAATCATCGGCTTTTATATCGGTGAATACATCAATATCGGGTTTCCATTTTGTTTTGGTTCCGGTCTGCTTTGAGGAAGTTTTTTCTTTTTTCAGACCGCCGATATTTTCACCTTTTTCAAAATGCAGATTGTATCTGAATCCGTCACGCAGAACTTCAACGTCCATATATTCGGAGGCGAACTGTGTCGCACAAAGTCCGAGACCGTTAAGACCGAGTGAAAAATCATAGGATTCAGCGGAATTTTCAAATTTTCCGCCTGCATAGAGTTCACAGAAGACGAGTTCCCAGTTGAAACGGTTTTCCGATTTGTTGAAATCAACGGGACAGCCTCGTCCGAAATCCTCGACTTCAACAGAGCAGTCATTGAATCTTGTAATTATAATTTTATCGCCGTATCCTGAACGTGCTTCATCTATGGAGTTTGATATAATCTCAAATATAGAGTGCTGACAGCCGTCAAGACCGTCCGAACCGAATATAACAGCGGGACGCTTTCGCACCTTGTCCGCACCTTTAAGCATAGTAATGCTTTCATTGCTGTAATTATTTTTATCCATATAAAAATCCTTTCTTTTTTCTAATCTGAAATAGACCATTTCTATAATATCACAAAAAAAACATAAATGCAAGCTGAACTAAAATTCTTTTAAGAATTTAATTAATTACAGGATAAAAATATTATCCCGTATTCGACATAAATTTTAAATTCACTGTATTATAATAAAAAAGAAGGGGGAATTTTCATTGCAGACAATATATGCAGATGTTCTGATAGTTCTGAATATATATGTAAATTTTATACTTGTTCTTGCGACATCGAAAATAACAAGAAGTAAAATATCAGGTAAAAGGGGAATAATTTCCGCAGTATACGGAAGCTTGTATTCGCTTATGATACTTCTTCCGGAGCTGAATATTTTTCTGAATATGCTTATAAAGATATTTGCAGGAGCTACAATAGTATTTATAGCATTCGGATTCGGGAATTTAAAAAGGCTTTTTATAAATACAGTATGCTTTTTCACGGTGAATTTTATTTTCGGCGGAGTTATATTTGCAGTATACATATGGCTTAAGCCGTCATTTATGCATTTTAACAATACATATTTTTATGTGGATTTTTCACTTCTTTTACTTATATTTGTAACAGCATTTTTATATACTGTACTGAATATTTTCAGATATTTTTTCGACAGGAATATGCTTTTGTCCGATGATTACAAAGTAACTGTAAAATATAAAGGAAATACAGCCGTTCTTGAGGGATTTGCAGATACCGGAAATACTCTTGTTGATTTTTTCAGCGGAAAGCCGGTTATAATATGCAGTCGTGAAGAATTATCAGATATAATAAATATTCCCGATAATCCGGAAGAATGTCTTAAAATAAAGGGATTTCGCATTATTCCGTATTCAACGGTATCTGGAGCGGGAATGATTCCGGTATTTTCTCCCGATGAAATTATAATAACAAGCAAAAATACAGGCTGTTGCAAAAAAGCCGATGCAATGATAGGTATTCGGGATATAGATAAAAAAGCTATATTTAATCCGAATCTTCTTAAGCTCTGAAAAAATTTTATATAAAGGAGATTTTTTTATGAATCTGTTTTTAAAATTTGTGGAAAAAATAAAAAGACTTATAAGCGGTGAGGTGCATTATATAAACGGTGCGGATACACTTCCGCCCCCTCTCACTAAAAAAGAGGAAAGCGAAATTTTTGAAAAACTCGAAAAAAATGACCCCTCTGCCCGTGAAATGCTGATAGTACACAATCTCAGACTTGTTGTGTATATAGCAAAGAAATTTGAATCCACGGGAGTAGGTGTCGAAGATTTGGTGTCAATAGGTACAATCGGACTTATAAAGGCTGTGAATACATTCCGACCGCATAAAAACATAAAGCTTGCAACATATGCAAGCCGTTGCATTGAAAATGAAATTCTTATGTATCTGAGAAAATCAGTTCAGTACAAGAATGAACTTTCAATTGATGAACCTCTTAATATTGACTATGACGGAAACGAATTACTCCTTTCTGATATAATCGGCACTGATGAGGATATTGTCAGCAAGGGACTCGAAAGCGAGGCTGAATGTGAAATATTAAGAAATGCCGTTTCATCACTCGGAAAGCGTGAGCGTGAAATAATGGAAATGCGTTTCGGACTTGTTGACGGACAGGAAAAAACTCAGAAGGAAGTTGCTGAAATGATAGGCATATCACAGTCATATATTTCAAGGCTTGAGAAAAAAATTATCAGAAAGTTAAGGGTACAGCTTGAAAAATATTAATTTGATTCGCCTACACGCTTTTTAAGGTTCTGATATTTGAGTTCCGAACCCTCTTTTATAAGCTTTTTCATAGTTTCGGAATCGTTTTCAGAAAGAGCTTTGCGGTATTTTTCAAGATTTTCAATCAGAACAGAAAGTTCCTTTTCGAGGTTTTTTCTGTTCTGCATAAAGAGAGAAGTCCACATGTTTTCGTTCATAGTAGCAATTCTTGTCATATCCTGAAAACTTCCTCCGCTGAATCCGCTTTCCTTGTCAAGAGAGGGACTTTTTACATATGCACTTGATACTATATGTGCAAGCTGTGAGGTATATGCAATCATTTCATCATGTTCCTGCGGAGTTGTCACTACAATTTTTCTGAATCCTATATTTTCGGCAAGTTCCGAAAGCATTGCTGTTTTTGATTTGTCGCTGTTGCTGAATGGAGTTATTACCATATTCGCACGGATATACAAATCAGCAGTGCTGTTGCTGTATCCTCCGACTTCCTTTCCTGCCATAGGGTGAATGGGTATATATTCTATTTTATAATGTTTTGCAAGCCTGTGAATACGTTCAGACATTTCGCCCTTGATACCGCATACATCTGTGATAAGAGTATTTTTATTCAGTTGCGGAATTGTTTCGCAGAAATATTTTTCTGTAATTTCTGGATACATGCATACTATGATAATATCAAAATCCGAATAGTCGCCATTAAAAATACGGTCAATGCTTTTTTCCGAAAGTGCAAGCTTTTCGATATCCTTATTAATATCGTAGCCGGTTACAGTGTGATTTGTATATTTTTTAAGAGCCTTGCAGAATGAACCTCCTATAAGTCCCATTCCTGAAACAAGAATATTCATATTTTAAAATTCCTCCTGTAAATCATGTTTTTAATATTATATCACTTTAAAGCCAAAAAGTCAAGGCTGAAATTTAACGGGCGACCTTTCAGGTCACCCGTTTTTTATTATTATGAAATCTTAGGAAGTTTTGAAAGACTCTTTTCAAGTTCGGCATCAGTCGGGATATAATCTGACATAGTGCCGTCATTGAATTTCTGATAAGCATACATATCAAAATAGCCTGTACCGGTAAGACCGAATACAATAGTTTTTTCCTCGCCTGTTTCCTTGCATTTAAGAGCTTCATTTACTGCTGCACGGATAGCATGACTGCTTTCGGGAGCAGGGAGAATACCTTCAACTCTTGCGAACTGCTGTGCGGCTGCAAATACTTCAGTCTGTTCAACTGATGTAGCTTCCATAAGACCGTCATCATAGAGCTGTGAAAGGATACTGCTCATACCGTGATAGCGGAGACCTCCGGCGTGATTTGCAGACGGAATAAATCCGCTGCCGAGAGTATACATCTTAGCAAGAGGGCAGACCTTTCCGGTATCGCAGAAATCATATGCATATTTTCCTCTTGTAAGGCTCGGACATGATGCAGGCTCAACGGCAATAATTCTGTAATCGGCTTCACCTCTTAACTTTTCGCCCATAAACGGAGCTATAAGACCGCCGAGATTTGAACCGCCTCCGGCACAGCCTATAATTATATCAGGCTTTACGCCGTATTTGTCAAGGGCAACTTTTGTTTCAAGACCTATTATAGACTGATGAAGAACTACCTGAGAAAGTACAGAGCCTAAAACATATCTGTAACCGTCAGAGGAAACAGCCTTTTCGACAGCTTCGGAGATAGCACAGCCAAGACTTCCGGTAGTTCCGGGGAATTCCTCAAGAATTTTTCTTCCGACATTTGTTTCAGTTGAGGGGGAAGGTGTTACAGATGCACCATAGGTACGCATAACTTCACGTCTGAAAGGTTTCTGTTCATATGAACATTTTACCATAAACACTTTGCAGTCAAGACCGAAGAAAGAGCATGCCATAGAAAGAGCAGTTCCCCACTGACCTGCACCTGTTTCGGTTGTAACGCCTTTAAGTCCCTGAGCTTTTGCATAGTAAGCCTGAGCTATTGCGGAATTGAGCTTGTGACTTCCGGAAGTATTGTTTCCTTCAAATTTATAATAAATCTTTGCGGGAGTATCAAGAGCCTTTTCAAGAAAATAAGCTCTTACAAGCGGAGCTGGGCGGTACATTTTGTAGAAATTATAGATTTCATCGGGAATATCAAAATACGCAGTAGTATTATCGAGTTCCTGTTTAACAAGCTCCTTGCAGAAAACGCCTTCAAGTTCTTCGGCAGTCATAGGCTTGAGAGTAGCAGGATTGAGCAGAGGTGCAGGCTTGTTTTTCATATCGGCACGGACATTATACCATTGTTTCGGAATCTCATCTTCATTGAGATAAATTTTGTAAGGAATTTCCATAATAACAAAAATCCTTCCTTTCGCATAAAAATTATAATTAGATTATACAATATTATCCGTAAAAAGTCAACAGAAAATGCGAATTAAACACAGAAATCAATTTTTTAATTATAAAAAAAGGGGGAACATTGTTCCCCCTTGCCTGTTAATTTATGTTAAACGCCTTTGAATTCATTTGTTGCGTATTCGTAAACTGTACCTGTACCGCCTGATGATATATAGCTGTAGTAGGAGAGAATGAGAGTAGCGTCAGTAGAATTTATCTCATTATCCGGCATAGCATCAGCAACGGCGAATTGTCTTTTACTTAAGTCAGTGGATTTTCCGGAAGAAATATCTGCATAAATTGACAGAATAGCGGAGGCATCACTTGCATTTACCTGACCGTCGCCGTTAGCGTCACCAATCAGGATTGGTTCAGGTACAGCGGCAGAAGATATATCGCTGCCGATAAGTGCGAATTTGTAACCGTTTAAAGCGGCATAGATTTCAGCGTAAGAATCCTCACAGCCGAAAATTACACCATCATAGCTATGCTTTACAGAGTTGTTTTCCAGATTTACCTCACAGCTGTTACTTATAGCGTTGGTCATTACTTTGCAGTCGGGATTTTCTATTGTAATTGAGGAGAGATTTTCACATTCTGCAAATGCATAAGAATTAATTGATGTAATGTTTTCAGGAATAGTCATGTCAGTCAGACTGTTGCAAAGATAGAAAGTATCGTCTTTTATGGAAGTCATGCCTTTTCCGATTGTCACATCAGAAAGATTTTCACATGAACTGAACGCTTTTTCGCCAATATCCGTAACGCTGTCCGGTATAGTTATTCCGGTCAGTCCCGTATTGCAGAAAGCTGAATCGCCTATTGTTTCAAGATTTTCGGGAAGTGTTATATCCTTTAAGCCCGTACAATCAGCAAAAGCAGATTTTCCTATTGATGTTAATGTATCGGGGAAAGTTACGGAAGTAAGTGAAGTACATTTTGAGAAAGCACTTTCACCGATTTCCGCAACGCTATTGCCTAAAGAAATATTCTTTAAACTTGAACAGCCTGAAAATGCGGAAATTCCTATAGAAGTAACATTATTTCCCAAAGTAACATTTTCCAGTCCGCTACAGTTTTGGAACAGGGAGTCTTTAATTTCAGTAACACCGTCGGGGATAGTAATATCAGTAAGTTTATCGCAGAGATAAAACGCACCTGATTCTATTGAAGTAACGGTGTCAGGAATAACATAGCTTCCCTCTCTGGTGACAGGATATTTTATAAGAGTTGTCATATCCTTGCTGAACAGTATACCGTCAACGCTTGTGTAGGAGTCGCTGTCGTAGCTGACATTAATGTTTGAAAGGCTTGTACAACCTACGAACGTATCAGCGTTTAATGAAGAAGAAACGCCGGCGGGGATAGTAATATCTGTAAGACTTGTGCATATTGCGAAAGCCTGTTTACCGATAACCTGAACGCTTTCGGGAATAACAATACTTTTAAGGGCGGTACAGTTAGAGAAAGCCATTTCACGTATTTCTACTAAACTTTCGGGGAGTGTGATTTCGGTAAGACTTTTGCATTGGTTAAAAGAGTCCCTATCGATTACTTTTATTGTATCGGGTAAGGTAACGCTCTGGAGGTCATAGCAGTGAAAGAAAGCACGGCTGAGTTTAGTAACGGGAAGACCTTCAATTTCGGAAGGAACTACAACATTTACAGCCGATGAACCGCAACTTGTTATTGTTATGCTGTTGTAAAATTTTGCATAGCCGAGTTTAAATCCGTCGCCGTAGTATATACCGGTAGTGAAAGATGTATCAACAATAGGAAGACTATCAGTTTCGGAAGCGGTGGCTGAAGTAGTGTTATCAACAGCTGTACTATATAATGGAGATACAGTAGCAGTGCTGATTACAGTACAGGCTAAAATACTTGTTAAAAATCTTTTAGTTTTCATAATATTTTCCTCCTTATATTTAAATATCGGATTATATTTTAATTATAGCACAAAAGGAAATAAAAGTCAATAGTTTTGAAAAAATTCAGCATATGTATATAAAAATAAATTAATTTGATGTGAATTAAATCTTCTGTCACCGCATATAGATTTATCAGCAGATGAAAAAAGGAGTGCGAATGGAATGTACAAATCAGAAATAATTTTAAAATCGCTTTGCCGTTATCTTCCGGAAAAGCTTTCGGAGAGTATAGGAAAAATAAATCCGTCCGACCTTGATAATATTACAGAAATACGCATAAGAGCCGAAAGACCGGTATGTGCTACGCTATGGGGGGAAAGTTTTTTTCTTGAAAAATCGGGAAAACTTTCAAGGAATTATAATAATTCAGTTCAGACAGGCTTTGCGGAAGTAAATAATATACTGAAATCGCTCTGCCGTTATTCAGTTTACAGTTACAGCAGAGAAATTTCAGAAGGATTTATAACAATAGAATCGGGAATAAGAGCAGGACTTTCGGGAACTGTTTCGTATGCAGACGGAGTAAAGACAATGCGTTACATAAACGGAATAAATTTCAGAATACCAAGAGAAATAAAAAACTGCGGAGAAAAGATATATAATAAGCTACTGAAAAACAAGCCTTGCGGAATTATAATCTGTGGTTCGGTAGCATCGGGAAAAACAACGCTATTGCGTGACTTGTGCAGATTATGCGGAAACAGATACATAGTATCACTGATAGACGAGAGGGGAGAGCTTGCCGGCTGTCGTGACGGAGTTCCGCAGAATGATGTCGGAATAAATACGGATATTTTTGACGGCTTTGAACGTTCGGACGGAATTATAAATGCAGTGCGTTCAATGTCGCCTGAAATTATATTCTGTGATGAAATCAGCACTGAAAAGGATTCACAGGCAATGATAAAATCAGCAGGTTGCGGAGTAAAATTCATATCGACTGCACATGCAGACAGCTTTGAAAATCTTATGAAACGCCGTTATCTTTATGACCTGATAGACTCCGGAATATTTGAGTATGCCGTTATAATGTCGGGGAGTTCGGAGGCGGGAAAAATCAAGGATATCAGGAGAATATAATGATATTCAGATTTATTGGAATTGCTCTTATAGTAATATGCTGTTTTACAGCGGGGGCAAAGGCATCGGACAGGCTGAAAAAATACTGTGAAAGCTGTAATCTTATTGAAGAAATTCTGAACAGAACCGGCATTATGATAAAATATGGCAGTATAAATATATACGGCATAATTTCGGAACTGAAAAAAAGCGAATCGCTTTCCGGAATGGATTTTATAAAAAATCTTCCCGATGATTTTGAAAACTATTCCGGAGGCTTTTCTGATTTGTGGCAGAAAGCTGTAAATTCCGATGTAAATATAGGAGATGAGGAAAAAAGCTTTTTAATATCATTCGGGGAGAAATTCGGTTCGGCAGACATCAGCGGAGAACTTTCGGGAATTGAAATGCTTTCGGAAAATATCCGTATTACATCAGAAAAACGCCGTCAGGAATACGAAAAAAAGGGCAGGCTTTACCGTTCAGCCGGACTTCTCGCCGGAATTATGACAGGTATTCTGATTTTATAGGAACAGGTGAAAAACAATGGATATAGATTTGATTTTCAAAATTGCGGGAACAGGGATAATAGTAGCAGTACTGAATCTTGTTCTTAAACGTGCGGAACGTGAGGAACAGGCTATGATGACGACTCTTGCAGGGCTTATAGTCGTACTTGTTGTAATAGTTCAGGAAATCGGAAGTCTTTTTGATACGGTTAAATCCGTATTCGGATTATGGTAAGCGATATTACTGCCGTAAGCGGATTCTGTATTGCCGGAGCGGTTCTTGCAGTGCTTGTCAGACAGTATTGCAAAGAACAGTCAATGATGATTGCTCTCGGAGTGTGCATTATGGTATTCGCAGGAGCAGTTTCGGTAATTTCTCCGTTACTGGACAGGCTTTCCGTGCTTTTTACGGAATCGGGACTTGATGAGAATTATATATCAGTTGTATTCAAGGCGACAGCCATATGCTTTATAACGCAGATAACTTCTGACCTTTGTCGTGACAGCGGAGAAAGTGCAATTGCCTCCGCTATGGAATTATGGGGAAGAATTTCAATAACGCTTATATCATTACCGCTTATTGAATCAGTTATCAATACTATAACTGAATTTTTATAAAAAAACAGGAGTTTAAAAATGAATACGGAAGAAATTTATGAACAGATTGACGGACTTCTTGAGGAATACGATATAATATATACTGCTGAAGATATAGGGGAACTTACCTTGCCTGATTTATTTCAGGGAATACATGATATATTTGTATCAAGAATTACCGCACCGCTTGCCTTTTTAGGAATTATAACGGCAGTAATAATATTCACATCGCTTGCAAAAAATCTGAATACCGCAGTAATACCGCATAAATCGGATATTGCAGACATAGCCGGCACTCTTACGGCAGTGGCAGTTCTTATAACTCCCTTGCTGTCGCTTTATTCGGAAGTATGCGATACTGTAACAAGGTGCGGAGAATTTATAAATTTATTTGTACCGGTATTTTCGGGAATATGTGCAGTTTCGGGAAGTATATCCGCACTCGGTACATATAATCTGATAACTCTCGGAATGTCACAGCTGATAGTGTGGATTTCATCAAATTACCTTATGCCGTTGCTGTCATCATTGACAGCACTTTCAGTAACAGGAAGTATATATTGCAACAAGTCCGCCGAAAGCATTTCAAAGCTTGCGGAAAATTTTATAAAATGGGTTCTGACAGTCAGCACAGGTATTCTTGTGGGATTTATGACACTTAAGGGAAGTATAGGAGCATCAGCCGATACATTTGCGACAAAAACAGCAAAATTTATTATATCCGGCTGTGTGCCGGTAATAGGCGGAGCAGTTTCGGACGCTTATTCAACGTTAAAAGGAAGCATAGGAATACTTAAAGGCACTGCCGGAATATCTGGGATTATTATTCTTGTATTTATATTTGCACCGCCTGTTATAGAAATTATATCATTCAGAGCCGTTATAAAAATAGGAACTTTTCTTTCGGATATGTTTTCATCGGATACAACAGGCAAGCTTCTGAAAAGTCTTGAAAGCGGACTTTCCACGGCATTAAGCATAATTATATGTTTTACACTTATTTTTATAATAAGCACGGCGATACTTATGAAATCAAATGCAGTATAGGGGAGGTGCTTTATGGAATCGGCAGTGCTTTCAGTATGTATAGTATCTCTTGCGATAAGCATTTCGGAAAATCTTACGGCAGGAACTAGACTCGGAAAACAGGTTAAATTTATTCTTTCGCTTATAGTTATTTCTGTAATATTCCGCCCGTTTTCGGAAAATATTTCACTGCCCGATATACCGGATATTCCGGAATTTCAGCAGTATTCAGATGAATTTTACAATAACGAAATGAAAAATCAGATTTCCGAAAATATTTCAAAGGCTCTTGAAGATGAACTTCTTAAAAACGGAGTAAATACAGATTTTATTGATACGGATATTAATATTTCTGATTCGGACAGCATATCTATTAATAGTGTCACAGTCGGCACGGATAACTTTCAGCGTGCTGAAATTATAATAAAGGAAAATCTCGGAGAGGAGACGGAAGTTTTAAATGGCTATGGCTGATTTTATCAAAAAAATTCCGGCGGATAAAATAATATTCACAGCGGGTATACTCGGAATGATTTTTATATTGATTTCATCGCTTATTCCCGATGATGACAATAAGAAAGTTTCTGAAACGGAAAATTCAGCTTTCAGCGAATCCGCATATCTTGATGAAACTGAAAAACGTCTCGCAGATTTTCTGAAAAATATGGAGGGTGTGGGAAATGTAAAAGTAATGATTACTCTTAAAGGCGGAGAGCTTTATACATATGCCCGTGAAGGCAGAAAAAGCGTTTCCGAAAACAAAACAGAAACTGATGAAAGCTATGTTATGTCGGGACGTGAAAAAAATCCCGTGCTTGAAACTGTAAACAATCCCGAAATAAAGGGAGCTGTCATAGCCTGTGACGGAGCTTCCAATCCGTCAGTAAAAACAGATGTATATAATACAGTTTCAAAAGTTCTGGGAATACCCACTTCCGATATATATGTAACAGAACTGAAATAACTTTTAATAAAAGGAGATTTTTAAAATGAAAAAGCCATCACTGATTATCAGAAAAAAACACATTATAATGTCATGTCTTACTCTTATGCTCGGAATAGCTGTATATGTCAATTATGTTACAGCTCCCAATCCGGCAGGAACACTTCCCGTATCAAATGATAAAACGGAAAATGTCGGAAACTACGGTGAAACTGAGCTTGTAAACAAGGATATAAAAGACGCTTCAGAACTTACTTCTTCGGATTACTTTGCACAGGCTCGCCTTGACAAGATGAATAACCGTGATGAAGCTGTTCAGACCTTGCAGTCAATAATAGGCGGAGGAGATATAACAGAGGACGAAATGGTTACAAAGGCTATCGATGCCGTTGAAGTATCAAAGCTGATAGAAAGTGAGGGAACTATTGAATCTCTTGTAAAACTTCAGGGATTTGAGGACTGTGTTGCATATCTTGACGGAGAAAGTGCAAAGGTAGTTGTCAAGACAGAGGGACTCGACAAGGCACAGGCTACTGCCATAAAAGATATAATTCTCGGCGAAACAGAAATTTCAGCAGAAAATATCAGAATTTTTGAAGTGAAATAGTTGAA
>JAEDMB010000174.1 GCA_016303235.1 Oscillospiraceae bacterium | reverse complement strand
GTTCTTTTTCCGGCTTTTTTCGCTTTTTGTCGCCCACAGGCAAAAACCTCCTTTCTTTAAGTATTTTGCTTGCAGAGATTAAAGTGTTTTTTCGATTTCCTCAAGTTCCTTAATCCAGATGTGAACACTTGCATCACTCGGCATACGCCAGTCACCTCTCGGAGAAAGTGTAACACTTCCGACCTTCGGAGCATCGGGCAGACATGAACGCTTGAACTGCTGTGAGAAAAATCTCCAGTAGAATTTTTTCTCCCACTTCATAATAATCTGCGGAGAATATTTGTCCTTAAATGAAAGACATGCAATTCTGAATATTTTTGACGGTGCAAATCCGAAACGCATCATATAATAAAGGAAGAAGTCATGCAGTTCATAAGGGCCTACTAAATCCTCTGTTTTCTGGGCAATTTTTCCGTTGTCATCGGGCGGAAGAAGTTCGGGGCTTACCGGAGTATCAAGAACATCAAGAAGTACAGATTTAAGCGGATTTTCCGAAATATCTGCCTCATAGTTTACAAGCCAGCGTACAAGGGTTTTCGGAATGGAAGCATTTACCGCATACATAGACATATGGTCGCCGTTGTAGGTAGCCCAGCCGAGTGCAAGCTCCGACAAATCGCCTGTACCTATTACTATTCCGCCGTACTGGTTAGCCTTGTCCATTAAAATCTGTGTACGCTCCCTTGCCTGTGAATTTTCATAAGTTACATCATGAATATCAGGATTGTGGGAAATATCACTGAAATGCTGATTTACGCTTTCTCTGATATTGATTTCCTCAAGGTCAGCACCGTATGATTCTGCAAGACGACAGGCATTGTTATATGTTCTGTCAGTCGTTCCGAAACAGGGCATTGTGATTGTGTGTATGCCTTTTCTGTCAAGTCCGAGCATATCGAAAGCGTGAACGCATACTATTAATGCAAGAGTTGAGTCGAGACCTCCCGAAAGTCCCAGAACTACATCTTTACAGCCAATATGTCTTAATCTTGTCATAAGTCCGACAGACTGTATATTTAAAATTTCCTCACATCGCTGGTCTAAATCGGATTTTGCTGACGGTACAAACGGATTCTGCGGGAAAGTTCTTGAAAGATTATTTTCAGATATATTCATATCAAAAGTATTGATTGTAAAGTTATGGTCATTGTAAATCCATGTAGAGCTTTTCTTTCTTTCGTGAATTATCCTGTAAATATCAATATCTGCAATGGTAAGACCTTTTTCGAAGAGCCTGGATTCTGCTAAAACTGAACCGTTTTCAGCAATAATATTGTGACCTGCAAAAACCATATCCGTTGTACTTTCACCAATTCCGGCATCAGCATAGGCATATGCAGATATAAGACTTCCCGATTTTGCTTTTACAATAGTACGTCTGTATTCGGATTTTCCGATAATTTCATCGCTTGCCGAAAGGTTGAAAATAATCGTTGCACCGTTCTTTGCAAGCTTTATGGACGGAGTATCTCCTACCCATAAATCCTCACAGATTTCTACACCAAAGGTAAATCCCGACATATCGTTACATTCAAATATCTGATTTGTGCCGAATGTTATACTTTTACCGTTGATAATAGTATCAGAATCGGATTCAAATCCTTTTGTAAAATGACGTGCTTCATAAAATTCGCTGTAATTCGGAATATTTGTTTTTGGTACGATTCCGAGAATTTCACCCTTGTATATAACAGAGGCACAGTTATAGAGCTTGTTTACATAGGTAAAAGGAAGTCCCACAATTGAAATTATTTCAAGTTCAGCTGTTTCATTTACTATTCTTAAAAGATTTTCTTCAGCAGAATTTAATAAGGCTGACTGAAGAAACAAGTCTCCGCATGTATAGCCGGTGAGAGAAAGTTCCGGAAAGCATATGACTTTAACGCCCTTTTCATGAGCTTCTTTGATGAGTTCAATAATTTTATCCGCATTGTAATCGCAGTCTGCAACTTTAAGTTCGGGAGTAGCACAGGCAATTTTAATAAATCCGTCTTTCATTGTAAAAAAATCTCCTAACAATAATAGTACATTTATATTATATCTTATTATTTGGAAATATGCAAGAGTATTTTAAAAAATAAAAGCGACCCGAAAATTTTTTCAGGTCGCATTATGAATTATTTATTCTGCACTTACAGCGTATCCGTTTTCAAGGCTTTTTTTGCAGTCGAGATAACGCTGATTTGAACTTCCACGGAATTTTATTTTCCAGTCCTTAAGCTCCTCGATAAATTTTCCGTCTATGAGAATATCAGTATTTTCAAGAAGTTCGCCGAATCCGTTTTTGTCACGGTTTTCGTAGAGATATTCAAAATCATATCCCGTATATGTAACGATATTCAGACCAAGCTTTTTTATTTCCTTTGCAAGAAATGAAAGTTCGTGAGCCTGACAGAATGGTTCACCTCCGCTGAATGTCACACCGTCAAGCAGTGGATTGCTTTTTATTTTTTCAAGAAGTTCATCGGAGGAAATTATTTTTCCGCCATCAAAGTTGTGAGTCTGCGGATTGTGACAGCCTTTACATCTGTGCGGACAGCCCTGCACGAATATTGTAAACCTTATTCCGTCACCGTCAACGATAGAATCGCTGACAGTTCCGGCAATTTTTAAATTCATGTGATTTCTCCTAATGAATATGGTCTATTTTTTATTTAAGCCACTTACCTGTTTTTAAATCAATAAAGGATTCTAATTTGATTTTTCCTTCAAAATTTGAACCGTATTCTCCAGCATGAGTTTGACTATCAAGTTTAAAACTGTTGTTGTAAAATCTTCCAGATTTTGTTTTTGGAATTAAGTTGTTATCCAACATAAACTGAATAACTCTTTTGTGGTTTTCAATATCATCTGCATTGAGATAAAAACAAGCAACACCCTTTGTTTCGCCTTTTGCTTCTAAGTTTGTACATTTACATTCATAGCAGACTTTTTCATCAATTGCTTTTTTACAAATGTCCTTGGTAAATTCTTGATTTTCAAAAAAGTACATCCATTTACCACATTTTTCCTTAACAAGTTTATCTTCTTCGCCTGATAAATAATAATACCATACACCAATTTCAATTTCTTCAGACATATGTATACCTCCTATATGTTGTGCTTTACACGGTCATAAACTTCCGCACGCTTGGCATCATTAAAGCGGTCAACAGTGCCTACAAGATAGCCTGTAATTCTTCTGATACGTTCAAAAGGTATATTGCCCTCGTGACGTCCGCAGGCGGGACAGGTTTCGCCTATAATACCGGTATAACCGCATACAGGGTCACGGTCAACAGGGTGATTTATAGAGCCGTAGCCTATGCCTGATTCCTTCATACAGCGTACAACCTTTTCAAAAGCA
>JAEDMB010000035.1 GCA_016303235.1 Oscillospiraceae bacterium | reverse complement strand
ACGTATTGCAGGCATAGGTTGAATTTATCCTGACTTTGTGATATAATAGAAACAAAGGAGGTATTCTTATGAATATTGATAAAAACACAATCGTTTCTATGACGGAAGCCAATCAGAATTTTTCTATGGTAACAAGAATTGTTGACCGATATGGTACAGCTGTCATTTTTAAGAATAACAAGCCACGTTACAAAGTTGTTGCATTTGATGATACAGATGATGTTGAAACTGTTTCAGACGAAGATGTACTTGCTGTCTCAAAGAAAATTCTGAAACGCAATTCTGCTGTATATGAGGAACTTGCAAAATGATTCGTCTCACAAAAAAGCAGGTAATACTTCTTCATAAGGACATTATTGAACAATCCGGAGGTTCATCTGAAATCAGAGATGAAGGATTACTTGATTCAGCATTAAAAGCTCCTTTTCAGACATTTGCCGGCACGGAACTTTATCCGACAATAATTGAAAAGGCTTCTCGTTCAGGTTACAGCCTTATAAAGAATCATGCATTTGTTGACGGAAATAAACGAATCGGAGCTCATACAATGCTTGTATTTCTGACTCTGAACGACATTGAAATTGAATATGAAGACAATGATTTTATACAGTTAGTACTTGGTGTTGCCTCTGGTGAAATTAGTGATGTACAGCTTCTTGAATGGCTGAAACAGCATATTTGCTGATTAGCGTAATCAGAAGATTCATTTAAAAAAACAACTTTTTATTGACATATTTTTTAAGATATGCTATAATATAATTAATAACAGGAATTTCTTCTGTTTTTTTATTTGAAAATCAAAAGGAGAAAAAAATAATTATGGGATTATTTGATAAATTCAAAAACAATACGCATAAAGTTGCTGAAGGAAATCCGGCTGTAAATCTTACTAAAAATGCTGAATTAAATAAAAAAATATCGCTGAGAAAGGAAATAGTTTTAGACGAAGTAAAAAAGCAGAATATTTCCGTAAATACAGCAAGGGTTGTATTTGTGCTTGACCATTCAGGCTCTATGCGTCCGATGTACAAGGACGGAACAGTGCAAAATCTGCTTGAAAGAATATTTCCGGTTGCTATGCACTTTGACGATAATGCAGAAATGGAATTTTACTGGTTTGACAATTTATACAAGGAGCTTGAACCCGTTAATTATGATACAATTGACGGATACGTTGAAAGGGTGATATTATCGCAGAAAGACCATTTCGGAGGCACTTGCTACGCTCCTGTAATGAACGAAATTTTCAACAGATATGCAAAGCGTGAGCCGATGAATACTCCCACATTCGTAATTTTTATAACGGACGGCAACAACTCCGACAAAAAGGCGACTAAAGACGTTCTGACAGAGGCATCTGAATATAATATTTTCTGGAAGTTTATAGGAATAGGCAGTGAAACATTTGAATTTCTTGAAAAGCTTGACAATCTGAAAAACCGTTTTGTTGACAATGCGAACTATATCAGCATAAATGATATAAAATCCGTCAGCGATAATGTTCTTTACTCAAAAATTCTTGAGGAATATGGCGACTGGCTTGAAGCCTGTCAGAAATCCGGAATCAGGACTGAATAAAAAGCATATAAAAATATCGGGCGACCAATGGTCGCCCTTTTTGTTTAATCTTTCCTGAAAAGGTTTAAAAATTTCTGGCGGAATGTTGTTTTATCCTCTGTTTCCGTCGGAGTATCTTCGGATTCCGGAATTTCTATTGCCTTTGTGCTGATAACAAACTGAACAGATGAAACGTCTTTATTTTTATCAGATGCAAAAGAAATTGTCTTGTAATCCTTTGTCATACAGTCAAGAGTATTAGTAAGTTCCTCCGTTGCGGGAGTATCAATAACAGAAGTTCTGTCACGCAGTTCGCCTGTGCCGTCGGATAATTTTTCCGTACCGCTTACAAGCTCCGCAGTACCGTCAGAAAGAGTAATTCCGCCCTTTGCAAGCTGTTCAGTACCGCTGTTGATGTACTTAAATCCACTATAAAGCTTGCTTACACCGTCAGTATAATCAATAATTCCGTTGTCAAGCTTTGAATATTCCGAAACAAGCGTATTGATTCCGTCTGAAAGAGATGACATATTGACAAGCATATCCGAAAGCGAACTTGCAAGGCTGTTTACAGCGGAATCAAATTCGGCATATTTTTCTTTAAGCTCATTACAGCCCGATTCAAGCTGTTCAACAGCTCCCGAAACGTTATTCAGATATGATTCAGTACCGCCGATAAATGCATTGTTTCCGGAAAGAAGTTTTGTAATAGTTTCAAGCTGTACAATCTGTGCGGTAAGATTTTCAGCCTGTTCTGCATACTGCGGAATATTCTGAATCTGTTCAAGAGTTGATTTAAGCTCAGTAATCTGTGCTGTAATCTGCTGAAATGCCTGTTCATTCGCTGATTTCAATGTATCTGTATCAAGACCGTTTTCAGCGAGAATATTTTTATACTGTTCAAATCCGACACTGTTTTTCAGTATTCCGAGACCGTCGCAAAGGCTGTCTATACCGGATTTAATCTGTGATGATGCGGAAACAAGCTTTTCAAGCTGATTTGTATTCCCCGAAACTGATGAAAGTGCGGACTGAATTGTAACAAGAGCATTTTTTATTTCGGAAGAACCGTTTTTCAGTTCGGAAGATTTGCTGTTAAGCTCGGAGAGTCCGTCCTGTGCGGTATTGATTCCGTCACGGAGCTTTTTAATGCCGTCATTCAAATCGGAAACGCCTCCGTTAAGCTCAACAGCTCCGTTATATAATTCCTTAGTGCCGTTGTCAAGCTTTTCCGCACCGTCCGTCAGGTCAGAAATATTTCCGTCATAGTCAATATCAATTCCGAGATTCATTCTTATTCCGTTTATTGAGGCGGAGGGCATTTCAAATCCGTTTGCCGTTGCAGTAATGCTCTTTTCGAGTCCTCTCCCCGCAAGAACCATATAAGTAATCTGCTTTTTACTGCCAACGTTTGCAACAGTCGCACCGTCAGCTTTTATATTTTTAAATATTTCCGTATCAAGCGTAAAATTACACTGCAAGGCATAATTATCATAAAAATCAGATTTGCATTTTTCATTTTCAGAAATATTTATTCTGATTTCAACGTCACCGCTTTTTCCCGCAATTTCATCGGGAGAAAGCTCATTTCCGCCGAGAAAATAGCGTATTGAAATTATCCACGGAATTTCGGGATTTTTCATATTTCCCTGATAGTATACCTTTTGATTTTCAGGCGATGAGAAAGTAATTTCATCGCCTTTCTGTTCAACAGAACCGTCAACGTTCATAAGCTTTACAGATGAATATTCCCCGTAATCGGTAATATCTCCGCCGTCAAAGCTGTTCACGATATAAACGCTGTCAGTATTTCCGTCAGAACCGGCTGAAACATAGACAACTTCCTCCTTTCCGGTTGCAAAGACGGGAAGTGCAGTTGTTTCAAGCATTGAAACCGCAAGAAATGCGGATAATATTTTCTTTTTCATATATAAGACCTCCGTTATTTATTTGTTAAAAAATCTGCTTTCAGTGTAGTTCTGCGGATTAATCCGTCAAAAATACAAAGAAGTGCGGGAAGTACAAAAAATACTATTGCAAGCGAGAAAATTGCTCCTATTCCGATAAACATTCCGAGCTGTGCAAGCAAGCCGTGAGTCGAAACCTTTCCGAGAAGAAGTCCCACAACAGTAAGCACGCTTCCCGATGTAAGAATTGAAACGGCTACGGTTGATACAGTCTTTGATACTGCCTCCTTTTTCGGCATAGTCCGGCGAAATTCCATATATCTGTCTGTCATAAGTATTGCATAGTCCACAGTCGCACCAAGCTGTATTGAACTGATAATAAGATATGCTATATAGAATACTTTGCTGTCACTGAAATACGGTACTGCAATATTAAGCCAGATTGCCGTTTCAATCGCTATGACAAGTATAACAGGGAGCGAAATTGATTTCATAGTCAGAAGAAGTACAACAAATACGGCTGAAATTGCAATTATATTTACAAGAACCATATCGCTTGTAACTGTTTCCATAAGGTCGTATGTGCTTACTCCTTCGCCGGCAAGATAATTTTCATCGGGATAATATTTATTGCATATATCCCTTATCTCCCTGACGAGTGAAAACGTCTCACTGCCTTCATAGTCGGCATCAACGCTTATAACCATTCTGCTGTAATTTTCAGAGCATAAAAGAGAATACGTTTCACTGTCGAGATACTGTTCGGGAATTTCCGCTCCGACCGTATCAACGTATGATATTATATTTTTAACCTGAGGAATCTTATGCAGTTCATCGGAAAGAGCCTTTTCAGTCTGACGGCTACCCTGAGGAACTAATGCAACATATGTATCCTGTTTTCCGAATACTTCTTCTATTTCCGCTGTATCTGCTCCGAGCTTTGTTTCTTCTCCGAATATATGCGATGAGCCATAGAGAAAATCATTTGAATTTGAGGCAAGATATGACGGTATAATTGCAACTGCAAATATTATGGTCAGAGGCATCATAATTTTTGTTACAAATTTACCGAATTTATCAAACTTCGGCAAAAAAGGTCTGTGCTTGGTCTTTTCAATAAGCTTATGAGTAATCAGAATCAGGCAAGGCATAAATACAAATACGCATACAAGGCTTACTGCTATGCCTTTCGCAAGGGCAAATCCGAGGTCAGAGCCTATTCTGAAACGCATTAATCCCAGTGCAAGAAAGCCTATTACTGTTGTAAGTCCGCTCGATAAAATCGAACCTGTTGACTTGCATAATGCATTTACCATAGCTTTTTTTGAATCGGGAATCTCTTTCAGGCTTTCCTCAAATCTGTGAATAAGAAATACTGAATAGTCAAGAGATACGGCAAGCTGTAAAATCATTCCGGCTGAATTTGTAACAAAGCTTATTTCTCCGAAAATTATATTGCTTCCCGCATTTATAATAAGTGCCACTGCCATTCCTGCCATAATAACAACGGGTTCAAGCCACGAAGATGTTGTGAAAATCAGCACTATTATGACAAAAATTACTGCAAAAACTGCAATCTGTGTAATCTCTTTAACAGTGCTTTCCGTAGCAACTGCTGTTGATACGGCTGAACCGCTTATAGCATTTTCACTTCCTGCAATATTTCTTATTTCAGAAACGGCTGACAATATTTTATCCTCCGAAATTGTTACGGATAAAAGTGCGTTGCCGTCCTTGTAATATGTTTCAAGTATATCATTGTCAGCCATTTCGAGGGGTTCTGTAATATCAATGCTGTCGTCAAGCCATGTGACTTCCGTTACACCTTCAACACCGGAAATTTTTTCCTTGTATTCAAGTGCCTGCGGAACAGTTACATTTTTCAGCATAACTCTTGTATTCGGAATACCTCCGTTAAATTCTTCTTTCATTATATCAAGAGATACTGTCGATTTGCTGTCCTCGGGCAGATAATCATTTATATCATAGTTAACTGATATTAACGGCTTGCATAATGCAAAGAATACAAACAGTATACTGAAAACTGATATTATTAAAATTGGGTGTGAAATAATTTTTTCATAAAGTTTTTTCATAATCAGTCCGCCTTTCTGAAGTGTATCTATATTGTATCAGATTACATACTGATTTAAAACGGTCAAAAACGGTCAAATGTGTAAAATTCGGACAAGTGAGTAAATCTGACGGTCAGATGTCCGGTTTTGTCCGTTGAAATATTTTTCGGTCAGATGTATAATAAATATGAGGTGATTTTTATGAAACATGAAGTTACAAGCATGTATACAAAAAAGGCTCTGTCCGATAAGCTTAAAAAACTTATGGAAACAAAGCCCTTTTCAAAAATAACTGTCAGCGAACTTATCGCTGAATGTGGTCTGAACCGCAAAACTTTTTATTATCATTTTCAGGATATGCGTGATTTGCTCCGCTGGACACTGCGTGAAGAAGCTATTGACGTTGTAAAGCATTTCGACCTTGCAAATGATTATGAATCCGCTATTATATTCGTTGTTGAATACCTTGAACAGAATCAGCATATGCTTAACTGCGTTTATGATTCTGTCGGCAGAGATGAACTTAAATTATATCTTTATGAGGATTTGACCGATATTGCAAAAATGATTATTTCCGCCGGCGAAAAAAATATGAACAAGCATATTCCGGAAGAATATAAAAAACTGCTTATAATGTTCTATACGGAAGGCATTACGGGAATTATTATAGAATGGCTACACGGAAAAATCAAAATGGACAAGTCAACGGCAGTAAAATATATTTCTGAAATTTTCAGAGGCAGTTTAACAGGTCTTATTGAAAATGCGGAATAATTTTTTATGACAGAATATCATTGAATGTATTATAAAGTTCGACGGATTTTTCCTTTGAATCAGATTTATTATAAAGTACGGCATTGCACGCTTCTTTAAAGGCGTCAATAAGGTCAGTATTTTCAAAATACGGACTTACAACAGCAAGATTTTCGGAATATTCATTCATCTTAAGAAAGGCATTGTACTGCATACCTTCAAGCATATTGTTTTCTTCAAGATATGACCTTGCCTTTCTGCTTATGGGTATTCCCTTTTCAACGCCCTGAAGTTCTGCCATTTCCGGAGAGTTCAGCAGAAAGTCAAGAAGAAGTGCTGATTCTTCCGGATAATCCGTGTTTTTGCTTATAGCATACATTGTGGCGGGCTTTGCATACCAGCCGTCACCTGTTTCAGCAGTCTCATTTACCGGATAATCAGCAATAACAAATTCATATCCGTTCTCAACAGCATTATTGCAGTAATTTGACGCATCACTCAGCCACGCAACAGAACCCGCATATTTTCCTGTATCTATTAAAAGACGGTCAAAATATTCAACCTGTGGCATTACCTTTTCATTTATCAGACGGCAGTAAAAATCAAGCATAATCTGTATATCCTGTGCTGAAAAATTAAGTCTGCCGTCCATAGTCATAAACTGTTTTCCGACTTTCTGCTCTGCATATGCAGTTATATAAAACCACGCTGATTTTGCAGTCATCGCAAGAGGATATACTTCGCCGTTCATAACTTCTGACGCATTGAAAATATCCTCCCACGTTTTCGGAACATCAAGCCCGTACTGTTCATAGACGGTTTTATTTATATATAACGACTGCGTATTAAGTGCAATCGGAACAGCGTTTAGTCTGCCGTTCTGCATACCGAAATTGAGTTCTTCCTCACTGAAATTTGAAAGGTCTATATAATCGCTGAGGGTGCTTATATCATAATATCCGTAGCCGTCCGGAGAATACTGCTGAATCCACGCATAATTTATCTGCATAACGTCCGCTTCGGTATTGGAAACCATCTGAACGTTGCTCCTTGCCTGATAGCCTGACCATTCGGAATATTTGCATATAACTTTTATTTCGGGGTGAAGTTTTTCAAAGAGTTTGACAGCCTCAATAGTGTATTCGTTTCTTGTATCGTTCCCCCACCAGGAAAGTGATATTTCAGTCTGCTGGGTCTGAGATGTAATAACTGCATTGTCACCACAGCCGGAACATAACACTGAAAGGCACAGCAGAGGTATAATAAAAAATTTTGATTTCATTATTTAAGCACCTCCGTATATATTGTATATGTATCCTTGCCGTTCCGCTTTGAATTATAAAGAGCCTTGTCAGCACATTTATAAAGCTCGCTGAATGTATCAGCGTGAATCTTATAGAAAGCTATTCCGACACTTGCAGATATTTTATATGTGCCGTCATCTCCGGTATAGTTATTATGAAATGACGAACAGAGCTGTTCGCATTTTTTTTTGGCAAATTTTATATATTCATCTTCTGAAACTGATGTCAGATTAAGAAATACACAGAATTCATCACCGCCTATACGTCCGAGGAAATCCTCTCTGCGGAATACCGAACGGAGAATATTTCCGATATTTGCAAGAACCTTGTCGCCGTATTCGTGACCTAAAGTATCATTTACTCCCTTGAAATTATCAACATCAAGCAGAATGAGTGCATATCTATCAGATTCACCGGCGGATTTTATTGCATTTTCAGTATATTCCTCAAATGAACGCTTGTTCAGAATACCAGTAAGCAAATCAATATGGGCTTTTTCGTCAAGCACATTTACCATATTGTTGACAGGGTCTGAAATTTTAAACGAAAGCAGGACAGTCAGTGAAACGGCAATAATTACAGTAATTATACCGATGATTATAATATAAAGCTGTACTTCATTTTTTTCTTTCAGAATAATTTCCGTCGGAACTGAACTTATAACTTTCCAGTTGTCCCCGCACTTGCTGACTGTCACAAGGTATTCGTCATCTATCAGCGTACCGGATAAATTACCGGAAATACGGTCGGAAATAACATCGGGGAGCATTTTTCCGGTTTCATCTTCTTCAGATGAATATATAATAACATTGTTTTCTTCAGCAAGACGGATAGTTATATCACCCATTCCGTCAGGGTGTTCAAATACATCTTCAAGCTCGGTTGTATAAAAAGAAGTTACAAGAATTGCATTTTCATTTACACGTTTTATATAATAAATACGCTTGTAATTATTTTTATATCCCGTTGCCCAGCCGTCATGAGTACGCTGGCGGTTTATGGCGGAAGAAAGGTCTTTATAAAGATTATCGCCGAAAAGCTCCGTTGTGCCGTTTGAAATCTTTCCCACTATATGATTGTTGCTGTATACTATTCCGAAGTCGACGAAATTTTCCATTATGCAGAGATTGAAAAGAGTATCGGAAATAATTTTTTCAGTATTAAGCATTTCATATTTATCAATATTTTCATCGGTTGCATCATAAGTATAGACTTCTTCGGAGGCAAAAATCAAAGTTCCCGTTGTTTCCATTTTTGAAAGATAACTGTTAATATTCATTTTCATCTGTACATTCAGTGCAGATGTCATTTCACTTACTTTTGATTTAAGAACAGTATCAGTTTTGCGTATTGTCATTGCAGAAATAAATGAAGTTATCAGAATTATAATAACTGTATAGCCCAGAATCATAGAAAGCTTTAATTTTTTTATACGCCTGTTATTGTCATTGATATTTTTTCGCACTGACATTAAAGTATCAGCTCCTTTCATAGTGTTTTTTATTTTATAAAGACAATTTCCTTAACATTAATTATATCAGTTTTGTTTAATTATGTCAACCGATTAGCCGTAAAACTTGCATTTGGTTAAAAAATTCTATGCGGATTTTTAAATTCAGTATCATTTTGTGCATAAATCCGATTATTTTGTGTATGGTATTTAAAAAAATGCGTGATATAATATAATCAGAAAAACATCAGAATACAGACAAAAATCAAATATAATTTTATTATTTAAATATCCGCTGAATTACAGCAGAAAGGAACAGCTATGAAAATTAATGAATATTTAAAAAGAATTTCTGACGGCTCTCTTGACGGATTATTCGGAAAAATCTACAAGCCGGATAATATTGAAAATCAGAAAAAACGATATATAAAGGCTGTTGAAAAGTTTTCGGAGCTTTATCCCGAATGTAAGGATATTCACGTTTATTCAGCCTCCGGAAGAACCGAAATAACCGGAAATCACACCGACCATCAGCACGGCTGTGTTATTGCAGGAGCGGTTGACCTCGATGCTGTTGCTGTTGCATCGTTTAACAATGAAAATATTATCAGAATAAAATCAGAGGGCTACAAGGAATTTTCAGTTTCGCTTGATGACCTTGAAATCCGTGAAAATAAAAACAGCTCCTCCGAAATCGTAAGGGGAATCTGTGCAAGATTCATTCAGAAAGGCATAAAAATCGGCGGATTTGATATGTACACGACTTCAGACGTTATCGGCGGAAGCGGAATTTCTTCATCTGCCTGTTTTGAAACTCTCATCGCAACCGCTCTGAACTGCTTTTATAATAACAGTAAATTAAATGCGGTTGAAATCGCAAAAATCGGACAGTATGCGGAAAATGTTTATTTCGGCAAGAAAAGCGGTTTAATGGACCAGCTTGTATGTTCAGCAGGCGGATTCGTTTTCCTTGATTTTGAAAATACCGAAAACCCGAAAATCGAAAAAATCAATTTTGACCTCTCAGAAACCGGCTACGAGCTTATAATTACTGATACAATGGGAAATCATTCCGACCTGACCGATGATTATGTAGCTGTCCGCAATGAAATGGAAAGCGTTGCGGAATATTTCGGGAAAAAGGTTCTGCGTGAAGTCGATGAAAAACAGTTCTGGGAAAATATTCCCGATATAAGAAAGAAAACTTCTGACCGTGCTGTACTCCGTGCCGTTCACTTTTTCGCCGACAGCAAAAGGGCTGAAGAAGAAAGAAATGCACTTTCCGAAAACAGATTTGATGACTTTCTTAAGCTTGTAAACGAATCGGGTGAATCATCAATTGAATTACTTCAGAATCTCTATTCCTGCCGTAAACCCACTGAACAGGCTATTCCGCTGGCAATTATGACCGCAAAAAAAATTCTTGACGGAAAGGGTGCTGTGCGTGTCCACGGCGGAGGCTTTGCCGGTACTGTTCAGGCATTTGTACCCTCGGAGCTTTCAGAAATCTATCAGTCCGGAATGAACCGCATTTTCGGCGAAAATTCGTGCTATATACTGACCGTAAGACCTTACGGCGGTATTGAAATTATATGAAAGTGAGTGATTTTTAATGATTTACAAGGCTGTTGAGGGTTTAATAAAACATTCATTAAACTGCGGACTTATTGCGGAAGATGATATTCTTGTTGTCAGAAATCAGCTTATGGATATTCTTAAATTAACTGAATGGTATCAGAAAGAACCTCTCTCGGGAACTGTTGAAAAACTTCTGAATATAATTACTGATTATGCCTGCGAAAAGAATATAATCGAAAATACCTCCGTACAGCGTGATTTGTTCGATACAAGAATTATGGGCGTATTTACTCCTATGCCCCGTGAAGTAAATGCGGAATTTCAGCGTAAATATGCAGAATCTCCCGAAAATGCAACAAATTGGTATTATAATTTCAGCAAAAATCTTAATTATGTACGTGCCGAAAGAATTGCAAGGGATTTGAAATGGACTTACAGTTCCGAATACGGTACACTCGACATCACAATTAACCGTTCAAAACCCGAAAAAGACCCCAGAGATATTGCAAATGCTAAAAATCAGAAATCATCAGATTATCCGAAATGCCAGCTGTGTGCCGAAAATATGGGATTTGCCGGAAATCTCAATCACCCCGCAAGACAGAATCTCCGCCCTGTGAATATCAATATACAGGGCGAAAAATGGTATCTCCAGTATTCACCTTACGGCTACTATAACGAACACTGCATATTATTCAACAGCAAGCACGTCCCGATGATAATTGACAAAACAGTTTTTGAAAAGCTTTTCGATTTTGCGGAACAGTTCCCGCATTACACAATCGGTTCAAACGCTGATTTGCCGATTGTCGGGGGTTCTATTCTCTCTCACGAACATTTTCAGGGCGGAAAATATCAGTTTCCTATGGAAAAAGCTCACGTTGAAAAATATTTCAAAATGAAAAAATTTCCTCAGGTCACTGCCGGAATACTCAGATGGCCAATGTCAGTAATCCGCCTTGCCTCCGCCGACAGAAAACAGCTTTCAGATGCCTGTACATATATCCTTGACATATGGAAAAAATATTCCGATGAAAATTCCGGAATTTTTGCCGGAACTGACGGCATACCTCACAACACTGTCACACCTGTTGCGAGAATACGTGGCGGAAATTTTGAATGTGATTTAGTCCTCCGCAACAATCTCACATCTGAAGAACGTCCTCTGGGTATTTTCCACCCCAATCCGTCACTTCACCACATCAAAAAGGAAAATATCGGTCTTATTGAAGTAATGGGACTTGCTGTCCTGCCGTCACGCCTTGCCGAAGAACTTGATATTCTTAAAAATTCAATGCTTTCGGGTTCGGATATTTACGGGAATCCGAAAATTTCATCACATGCGGAATGGGCAGAAAAAATTCTCGGAAATCACCCCGAATTTAATTCCGATAATGCTGATTCAATCCTTAAGCTTGAAGTCGGAAAGGTTTTTGAACAGGTTCTGTGCGATTCGGGAGTATTCAAAAGAACGGATTCCGGAAAAAAAGCGTTTGAAAAATTCATTGAAATGCTATAAAAAAATACGGCACGAGGTTTAAATTATACCCCGTGCCGTAAATATTTGTTTTTTAATTATTCGCCGAAATATCTCTTGAGAAGTCCTGCAAATGCCTTGCCGTGTCTTGCTTCATCTCTTGCCATTTCGTGAACAGTATCGTGAATAGCATCGAGATTCTGAGCCTTTGCACGTTTTGCAAGGTCAAACTTGCCTGCTGTTGCACCGTTTTCGGCTGCAACTCTCATTTCAAGATTTTTCTTTGTGCTGTCAGTAACTACTTCGCCGAGGAGTTCAGCAAACTTTGCAGCATGTTCAGCTTCTTCATAAGCAGCCTTTTCCCAGTAGAGACCGATTTCCGGATAGCCCTCTCTGTGAGCTACTCTTGCCATAGCAAGATACATTCCGACTTCTGAACATTCGCCCTCGAAATTAGCTCTGAGGTCTTTGAGGATATCCTCGCTTACTCCCTTAGCTACTCCTACAACGTGTTCTGCTGCCCATGAGAGTTCATCGGATTTCTGTTCTGTAAACTTTTCTGCCGGAGCTTTGCATACAGGACATACTTCCGGAGCTGTTTCGCCTTCGTATACGTAACCGCATACACTGCAAACGAATTTCTTCATATTAATTACCTCCAAAAAATAATTTTAATCTATTCACACAGCAGGCTTACTTTATAAGAGATTTGCCTGTCATTTCAGCCGGCTGTGGAACTCCCATAATCTGAAGAATTGTAGGTGCAATATCTGCAAGCACTCCGCCTTCACGGAGTTCGCAATCCTGTCCCACAACTATAAAAGGTACAGGATTTGTTGTGTGTGCAGTAAATGCACTTCCGTCAGGTTCATACATCTTGTCAGCATTTCCGTGGTCAGCAGTAATAAGAGCTACACCGCCTTTTGCAAGAATAGTATCAACCATTCTGCCGACGCATGTATCTACTGCCTCAACGGCGGTTTTAGCTGCCTCAAATACTCCTGTATGACCTACCATATCGCAGTTAGCGTAATTAAGAATAATTACATCATATTTATCTGAATTTATGGCATCTACAACGGCATCAGTAACTTCAAAAGCACTCATTTCGGGCTTCATATCGAAAGTTTCAACATCAGGTGACTTGATAAGTATTCTGTCCTCGCCCTCAAACTGCTTTTCCTCACCGCCGTTGAAGAAGAATGTAACGTGAGCATATTTCTGAGTTTCAGCGATTCGGAGCTGTGTCTTTCCGATTTTTGAAAGATATTCGCCGAGAGTCATTGTAAGCTGTTCGGGAGGGAATGCTACTGAAACATTCGGCATTGATGCGTCATACTGTGCCATACATACGAATTTTACAGGGAAATATCCTTTTTTACGTTCAAATCCCTTGAAATCGGGGTCTACGAATGTTCTTGTAAGCTGTCTTGCACGGTCGGGACGGAAATTGAAGAAGATTACACTGTCATTTTCCTTAATCATACCGTTTTTATCGACAACTGTCGGGAGCATAAATTCATCTGTTACGCCGTTAGCGTATGAATTTTTAATAGCCTGAACAGGGTCAGTTTCCTGAACTCCCTCGCCCATTACAAGAGCATTATATGCCTTTTCTACTCTGTCCCACGCATTGTCTCTGTCCATAGCATAGAAACGTCCTGAAATGGTTGCTACTGAACCTACGCCGATTTTATTGATTTCAGCAACAGCCTCTTCCATATATTCGGAAGCTGATGAGGGCGGTACGTCTCTGCCGTCTAAAAATGCGTGAACATATACTTTTTCAATACCGTTCTTCTTAGCCATTTCGAGAAGTCCGTAAAGGTGTTCCATATGGCTGTGAACGCCTCCCGGTGAAAGAAGTCCCATAAGGTGAAGAGCTGAATCTTTTTCCTTGCAGTTATTCATAGCGTCAACAAGTACCTGATTTTTAAAGAAATCTCCGTCCTTTATGGATTTTGAAATCTTTACAAGCATCTGATAAACTATGCGTCCTGCACCGATATTTGTGTGACCTACTTCGGAGTTGCCCATCTGACCGTCAGGAAGTCCTACGTCAAGACCGCTTGCCCCGATAATAGTATTTGCACCTTTCATATATTTATCAATATTAGGTGTATTTGCGGACTTGATTGCGTTGCCGTAATCCTCCGGATTATAGCCGAAACCGTCCATTATAATAAGTGCAACAGGTTTTTTTGACATTTTATAAAATCCTTTCAAATAAGCTTATCAGCCGTTAACAGCAGCCTGAACGATAGTGTTGAAATCTTCAGCCTTGAGTGAAGCTCCGCCAATAAGTCCGCCGTCAACGTTCGGTTTTGAAAGAAGTTCAGCACAGTTCTTAGCATTCATAGAACCGCCGTACTGAATTGTCATACCGTCAGCAATTTCCTTGTTAAAGAGATTTTCAACAGTCTTGCGGATAAATGCACAAACTTCTTCAGCCTGTTCAGCAGTAGCAGTCTTTCCTGTACCGATTGCCCATACAGGTTCATAAGCGATAACAACGTTCTTTATGCACTTTTCGCAAGTACCCATAAGAGCGATTTTTGTCTGCATTGCAATAACTTCTTCTGTGATTCCCTTTTCTCTCTGGTCAAGAGTTTCGCCAACGCAGAGAATAGGCTTTAAGCCTGCCTGCAAAGCAGCAAGAAGTCTCTTGTTTACAGTTTCATCAGTTTCGCCGAAATACTGTCTTCTTTCGCTGTGACCGATAACAACGTATTCAACGCCGAGTTCTGTAAGCATATCTGCTGAAATTTCACCTGTAAATGCTCCGCTTTTTTCAAAATGAACATTTTCAGCACCGATTTTTACGTTTGAACCTGCTGTTGTATTTACAGCTGTTTCAAGGTTTGTAAAAGGTACACAAGCGATAACTTCAACGTTGCCTTCAGCATTAGCAACAAGAGGCTTGATAGCTTCGAGAAGTTCCTTAGCCTCAGGTCTTGTCTTGTTCATTTTCCAGTTTCCGGCAATAATTGCCTTTCTTAATGACTTGTCCATTATAAA
>JAEDMB010000034.1 GCA_016303235.1 Oscillospiraceae bacterium | reverse complement strand
GCTATACTCTGCTGATTTTCATTTTTCTCGGGAATGGCTTCATCGGGAAAAGTTTTTTTTTCAATATCAGCTCCCAATTCACGGAGTTTCTTTTCCATACAGTCATAGCCTCGCTCAATATGATAAATATCTTCAATTTCAGTAATGCCGTCTGCCGCAAGACCTGCTATAATCAGTGCCGCACCGGCTCTGAGGTCGCATGCCTTTACAGGAGCTCCTGTAAGATGTCCCGTACCCTCAATAACTGCAACCTTTCCGTCAACGGATATATCCGCACCCATTCTTCGGAGTTCGTCAACGTATCTGAAACGCTGTTCCCATACGCCCTCTGTCACTATACTTGTTCCCTCTGCAAGAGTAAGGAGCGTTGCAATCTGTGGCTGCATATCGGTAGGGAATCCGGGGTGAGGAGTTGTTTTAATACTTGCCTTTACAAGAGGGCCGTCAACGTATACTCTTACGCTGTCATCGCCCTGTTCAACAGTAACTCCGATTTTTTCAAGTTTTTTTGTTATTGATTCAAGATGTTTGGGGATAACGTTTTTAATAAGTACATTGCCGTTTGTAGCTGCCGCTGCAATCATAAAAGTTCCTGCCTCAATCTGGTCGGGAATAACAGTATATGTCGTACCTTTGAGATATTGAACACCTCTTATTTTGATTACGTCCGTACCTGCACCCATGATATTAGCACCCATTGAATTGAGGAAGTTTGCAAGGTCAACTATATGGGGTTCTTTAGCAGCATTTTCTATTACTGTAAGACCCTCTGCCCTTACCGCTGCAAGGATTGCGTTCATGGTTGCACCGACAGTTACAACGTCAAAGAATATATTTCCGCCCCTGAGTTTCTGACATTTAAGGTCAATCATTCCCTGACTTATTGTGTAATCCGCACCGAGTGCCGAAAAGGCTTTGAGATGCTGGTCAATAGGTCTGTCTCCGAGAGGACAGCCACCCGGCATTGAAACTCTTGCCTGATTGAATTTCCCGAGCAATGCACCAAGGAAATAATATGATGCTCTCATCTTTCTTGCAGTTTCATACGGAACACAGCATCTCTTTATATGGGTTGCATCAATTCTGTATGAAGTTCTTGAAAGCGGTGTGATTTCAGCACCCATTTCCCTTAGTATTCTGAGGCTTATATTTACATCGCTTATAGCGGGAACGTTATTTATAACGCATGGTTCATCTGAAAGTATTACAGCCGGAAGAATTGCCACAGCGGAATTTTTTGCTCCGCTTATAACGACCTCTCCGCTCAGACGGCGACCGCCCTTTATAACAAATTTATCCAAAAGCTTTCTCTCCTTATTTTCAGGAATATTTTCATTAAAATTCCTTTTATTATCCCATCATTTTTTAATTTTCAGCATAATCGCTGATATACCATCTGATGTCTCCGCCGTCATATTCAGCTACTTTTACCGATTCAATAGTAACAGCATCATAGGGCTTGTCGCTTGCATCTGTTTCAACATTCTGAATTTTATAAACTATATCAAGACCGTCAAAGACCTGACCGAATATGGTATAGCCTCCGTCAAGCCATGGAGCTCCGCCTATTTCCTTGTACATTTTCTTGAATGAATCGGAATAAGATGTTCCATAAGCCTGTTCCATCTGCGAAAGTGTATTGTCATCATACTTTTCGCCGGTAACAATATAGAACTGGCTTCCGTTAGTAGCAGTTGAACCGCTGTTTGCATATGCAACAGCACCGGAAACATGTGTGAGATACGGGGAAGCATCACCGTTTTCAAAAGTTATGCCATCAGCAGGACTTCCGCCTGTACCGTTGCCCTTAGGGTCACCGCCCTGAATCATAAAATTGCTGATTACACGGTGAAAAATAAGCTCGTCATAATAACCCTGTTTAGCAAGCTCAACAAAGTTTTTTACACCTGTGGGAGCAAGTTCGGGGAAAAGCTTTATTTTTATATCGCCCATATCCTTGATAGTCATAATTACAATCTGCTCGCCTTTTTCAGGAGCAGTAAAATTCACATATTCGCCTGTCTGCAAATCAGCAGATACAGATGATGACTGTGAATCTGAAGATTCTTTCAGTTCAACTTCTTTTCCGCATGCTGTCATAGAACATGCAAGGAATGAAAAGCAGAGAGCTGTTGCCAAAATCCTTTTAAGCATATATATATCCTCCATAAGTCAGATTTTATTTAAGCAAAGATATTATTAATGAGTATCAATTATACTCTAAGTTATTATTATATATCATAATTTTTGATTTGTAAAGCCAAAAACGAACATTTTAAAATAATAATGCCAATTTCAACAAGAATTTGCAGTTATGGATAATATTATTTTGTTGTTAGTGATGAATTAATTATTCTCCGGACTCTGTTTCTGTATACTTTCCTATTTCAACAGAAAGAATCATCACATCATCAACGGGTATTTTTGAAGTATCATCATCACTTGGCTGTACCTCAAGATTAGTGAGCTTATCAATGACATCAAATCCCTCATAAGTCTGACCTATTACAGTAATCTGCTGTGAAAAGTTAGGTATTCCGCCATGTTCAACAAAAGCATCAGGGATTTTTGTATCTGATGAATAAGTATATATTTCTTCTTTTACCTCATCAGTAAATTCTATTGAATTAAGAACACAAAAACGGCTTCCGCAGTAATAAGTTGCATCACTTTTAAGGAAATCCCAGAAACTTCTTTTTACTGTTGTAGTCATAGAGCATACTGCACCTCTGAAAGGCCAGAGATTCTGATTGAGTTCCATTTCAACAAGTTCCCTTGATTCATCGTAATCATCAGGAAGTGTACCGTCTTTGAGAGGAGAACCCATAGCGGTATATATATCCTTTTCGGAATGGAATACATAGGTATTGTCATAATATCCGCTTTCGGCAAGCTCAATAAAATTCTGAACGGCATTCGGGGAATATTCCGGATAAAGTACCGCTTTTATATCTCCGAGAGTAGTTTTTATTGTAGCAATGGTATCGCCTTCCTCAGGCTTTTCAAACTGTACAAATTCTATTGTATCCATATCCAAATCAATACGTGACTTTCCGGAAAAGTAATTTGTACATGCAACAAAGCACAAAGATATTATAAACAATATAAAAGAAAATAATACTGCTATTTTAAGTCCCTTAATATTCTTATTTTTCATTAAAAAAACCTCACGCTGAAATAATTTGCATATTCATTATATCAAAACAGTTTTATTTTGTCAATGAAAAAAAGCAGGCAAAACCTGCTTCTTTCGGTTAGACTGATTCAAGCATGTATTTTTTGCTTAATTTCTGAACATTTTCATCAAATTCCTTGTCGTGATTGAGTTTAAGTTCCTGAATATAGCCATGAGTATCAAAGCTTTCATGTGCAATTTCAATCATACAGACGGCAATATTTGAACAGTGGTCGGAAACTCTTTCAAGATTTGTGAGGAGGTCTGAAAGAACGAATCCCATTTCGATAGTACATTCATTTTTGCGGAGTCTTGAAACATGTCTTTTCTTGAGAAGAATCTGGAGATTGTCAACAACCTGTTCAAGCGGTTCAACGTCATATGCCTTTTTAAGGTCACCGTTTCTGAATGCATCAAGCGTCATATCAAGAATATCACTTACTGCATTTATCATAACGGAAAGTTCCTTCTGAGCCGGTGCGGAAAAGCTGAGATTCTTGCTCTGAATTTCATTTGCGGATTCAAGAATATTTACAGAATGGTCACTGATACGTTCAAGGTCGCCTATAATTCGGAGGAGCTTTGAAACTTCCCTGCTGTCCGAATCTGATAACGCCATAGCTCCGAGCTTTACAAGATATGAACCTAATTCATCTTCATATTTGTCAACAATATCTTCATCTTTTAAAATCTTATCGGCTTTATCCTTGCTGTATCTGAAAATAATATCCATTGAATTTTTAAGGCTCTGCATTGATATTTCTGCCATATCGAAAGTAATATTCTTGCATCTTTCAACGGCAACGGGAGGGGTCGAAAGAAGTCTTTCATCAAGGAGTGAAACTTTATCCTTGTCCTTTCCGTCCTTGATAATAATATATGAAAGCTTTTCAAGCTGTTTTGAAAACGGCATAAGAAGTGCAAGTGCAAATATTTTGAATACTGTATGAACGACAGCTATTCCAAGCGGATTTGCTGTATCATTGACAAATGAAAATCCTATTATAGTATTGAGAAGATAGTAAACAGTAAGGCATATTACTGCACTTATAAGGTTAAAACTAAGATGTATCACTGCTGTACGCTTTGCGTTCTTGCTTGCACCTATTGATGAAATCATTGCACTTACACATGTACCGATATTCTGTCCCATTACAATCGGGATAGCTGTTGCATAAGTAACGCTTCCTGTGAGGGTAAGTGCCTGAAGTATTCCAACTGATGCAGATGATGACTGAACGATTGCTGTGAATACTGTTCCGACTATAAGTCCAAGTATCGGATTTGAGAAAAGAAGGAGTATCTGCTGAAATTTTTCGGATTCTGCAAGAGGTTCAACAGCTCCGGACATTGTTTCCATACCGAACATAAGAACCGCAAAACCTATCAGGATATATGCTGTGTCATGTTTTCTCTTGTCCTTTATGAACATTACCATTACTATGCCTATAAAAGCAAGCAGAGGCGTAAATGATGCCGGTTTGAGCATTTGAACCCAGAATGTATCACCCTCGATACCGGTAAGGCTGAGTAGCCATGATGTTACGGAAGTTCCGAGGTTAGCTCCCATAATTACTCCGACTGCCTGATGAAGTGTCATAATTCCGGAGTTTACAAATCCGACTACCATTACAGTAGTAGCAGATGATGACTGTATAACAGCTGTAACTACAAGACCCAAAAGAAAGCCCTTGAATGTGTTTGACGTAAGGTTTGCAAGTATTGATTTCAGCTTACTGCCGGCTTTTCTTTCAAGTGCATCGCCCATGATATTCATTCCATAGAGGAAAAAGGCAAGACCGCCGAGCAGGGTAAATACATTAAAAATACTCATTTAAAATACTCCCATCATTTTTTTCTTAATTTTTTCACTCTATGATTATATAACATCATTGTAAAAGCAAAGTGCTGATTTTGTAAAATCCGTGTAAAATTGAAATTTCGGAAGATTTTATCAAAAATTATGTCGAATCAGGGGAGATAAATGGTTATTTCAGTACCTTCACCAAGCTTACTTTCAAGCTTTACTGTACCGCTGTGGTATGCTACAATATGCTTTACTATTGAAAGTCCGAGACCTGTTCCGCCCGTCTGACGTGAATGGCTTTTGTCTACTCTGTAAAATCTTTCAAAAATTCTTTCCGTATCGCTTTCGGGAATACCTATTCCGTTATCCTTTACTACTATAACATTTTTTCCGTCACGGAAAAAAATTCCTACTTTTACATAACCGCCTTTTTTATTGTATTTTATGGAATTGTCAATAAGATTTGTGAAAAGCTCTCTGATATAGCTTTCATTGCACATACAGCATAAATTTTCATCGCCCTCAAAAATAACACTTACTTCGGCGTTTTTAGCTTTATCGGAAAGTATTTCCGCTGTTTCCTTTGCAGTATCCATAAGATTCACGCTTGACGTAATGACTTCATTATTTTCATCAAGTTCGGATAATCTTATTATGTCATTTATGAGAAATAATAATCTCTGACTTTCCTGCTGTATGCGTGAACCGTATTTTTTTATATCTTCTGTATCTGTAATCATACCGCTTCCGAAAAGCTCCCCGAATCCTCTTATAGTAGTCAAAGGAGTTTTAAGCTCATGCGATACGTTGGCGGAAAATTCACGCCTTAATTTCTCTGCATCAAATTTCTGACTTACATCTGTGAAGATAATTATTATACAGTCATTGCTTGATATTTTTACCCTGTTCGCATATGCATAAAGCTTTCTGCCGTTTTCAAGAGTAATATCCTGTATAGTACGGCTTTTTTCGTTGTCAGAAAGAAATCCGATAAGCTCCTTGCAGTCCGTAAGCTCCGATATATGTGTCATTCCTGATATATATTCCTTGTCAGTAAGAATATTTACTGCACTTTTATTGATATTTATAATATATCCGTTTTCATCAAGAATAACCATTCCCTCTATCATATTTTCAAATATAAGTGCTATTTTTTCGCTTTCGTTACGCCATCTGCCTTTGTATTTGTCAACTTTTCTGTTAAGTCCTGAAACTGTATCCGCTATTGACTGAAATTCACTGTATTCCGTTTCAATTCCGGAATCCTCTCCGCTGTTGAATTTTTCAATCTGTCCTGCAAACTTTTTAAATGATTTTAAAATATTTCTTGAAAGCATATGCGTCAGAAAAAATGATATTCCTATGCTTGTTATCAATGAAAGAAAAATAAAAATTAATCTCGTCAGAAACTTCTGCGGGAAAAAAATATCAGAAATTGTATCAAAGACTGCAAATACAATTACTGATATAAATGCTACAAGCATCATATTTCTGTAAATTTTCTTTTTCATATTATCTTATATCCGTATCCTCTGACCGTTGTCACAATATCACTGCAACCTGCCGTTTCAAGCTTCTGACGCAAGGTTTTTATATGTGCATCAACAGTACGGCTTTCGCCCTCATAGTCAAATCCCCATACATTAATCATCAGCTTTTCCCGTGAAATTGCCTTTCCCCTGTGCCGTCCGAGATAGCTTAAAAGTTCAAATTCCTTGTATGTGAGAATTACTTCATTTTTTCCGTAAAATACAGACCTTTTCTGCAAATCTATTACAAGATTGTCTATTTTTATAATCTGGGAAAGATTTTCATTTGAACCTGAACGCCTTAATACTGCCTTTATTCTTGATAAAAGCTCCATTATTCCGAATGGCTTTGTTATATAGTCATCAGCTCCCATTTCAAGACCCTTTACTTTATCAAGTTCTCCTGATTTTGCAGTAAGCATTATTACCGGAATATCCTTGTAAAGAACATCATTTTTAATAAGTTCAAGAATACTGAATCCGTCCTGCCCCGGAAGCATTATATCAAGAAGTATAAGTGACGGTATATTATCCTTAAGATTTTTCATAAGCTCCTTGCCGTTTTCAAATCCGATTACTTCATATCCGCCCGATTTCAATGCACACAGTATCAGTTCCCTTATTCCTATATCATCTTCAACACAGTAAACAAGCGACATTTTTATTTCACTCCCTTTAAATTCTGGAATATATTATAACATTTTTTTTATAAGAAATCAAGAATATTTTTTTATTTATTAAAGTAAAGATAACGCAAAAAAACTCTCCCTTAATCGGGAGAGAATTTTTATATTTTATCTGTCATTTAATCTGAGTCAGCATATGCTTCATAATACATAAGTCAAAAACATTAATAACGTTATCCTGACATAAATCTCCTGCTTTCCAGTCAGTTAAACCTTCAGAAGAAAGAATATATTTCTGCATCATTACAGCATCAGCAATATTAAACTGACCGTCTGCGTTGACATCTCCCGGAACATCTTTCTTTTCAACATACTTGTCCTTGACTGCAAGCATTTCACTCTGAAGCTGTTTGTCAGTCATTTCGTATGAAGTTCTGTCATAATGCAAATCAGTAACGTCCCACATTACAGGACAAATTCCGCCTCTTGAAAGAGCTGACTCGCATACGCTTGTCAGGAATCTTCTTACCGATTCTTCCTCCTTGTTTTCCTTAGGACAGCCATATTCTCCTATAATTACAGGTATTCCATTGTCAACAAAAGTTGTTTTCAGTTTATCCATCTGTGAATTAAGCTCAGCATACTCGGCTTCAGTACCCCATGTTGAAGAAGCCGTTCCCCAGTCTGCATCTTCTGTGAGAATAGCAAATCCTGCCGGAGTATAGTAATGAACGGAAACGGCACAGCGATTTGCGGGGTCTGACGGCATTTTAAACAATGAATCACATGTATGGTCTATAGATGTATTATATCCTGAAATCAGAAGATGACGCTTTTCATTATTTCCGCCAGATGAACGCACAATATCAACAAATTTCTGATTTACTGCATTGACATAGGAAAAACTCTGTTCCTTGCCGTCAGTACCTCCCCATGGATTCCATACAGACGACCAGCCGAGTTCTTCGTTTTGAGATTCAAATATCAGATAATCACCGTAATCACGGAATTTATCAGAAAGCTGTGTCCAGATAGCTGTATATTTCTCCATACATTTATCATAATCAGTCGGAATATTTTCAAGCCAGCCTCCGTCCCAGTGAAGATTGATTATAACATAAAGTCCGCTGTCCAATGCCCAGTCAACAACCTGATTGACTCTTGAGAAATAATCGTTATTTATTGTATACTGACCGTCATCAGCCATCATATTAGACCATGCAACAGGGATTCTCAATGTATCGTATCCTGCCTTTGCATAACCCTGAATCATTTCTTCCGTAACAACCGGACTGCCCCATGCAGTTTCATAAGAAGTTACAGTTCCGTCACCCCACTGTGCAATCCAGTCACCGCACGATTCAAAAGTATTGCCCAGATTAATGCCGATTCCCATATCCTTTACTATTTCCATTGTGGACATATCACGCATAGTGTTTTCAGAAACCGCATAAGAATTAAAAATTACTGTCGGCATAACATTTGCAAGCAAAGTTACTGAAAGTATATCCGATATTATTTTTTTTATTTTCATATCTGAATACTCCTCCCATGTTTTTTAAATTATATCATAATTATATTATTTTGTCAATAAAATTTGTGAAATTTATCAATATTTATATAACAAAAAAGTCCGGCAAAACCGGACTTTTTAATTATGGCAGGGGCAGAAGGATTTGAACCCTCGGCACGTGGTTTTGGAGACCACTGCTCTACCAACTGAGCTATACCCCTAAATTGACTGTCATCTTTACGACTTTGTTATTATATCATAAAATAAGCCAATTGTCAAGGGAAATATTATTTTTCGTTATATCGCATAATTTTTCAGTGTATTTATGCGATATTTTTATAATTTTTTGAGAATATTTCTTTCATCATCATTGAATGACTGAATTTTATCAAGTTCAATAAGGGAATTTTCAAAGCCTCTGCCAAGACTTATATCGGGTTTGACAGTTTTTCCGTGATAGTCAGAACCTATTGATATATATAAATTATATTTATCAGCAAGACTTCTGTAATATCTGAACATTTCGGGGGTATGACGGCTGTAATAACATTCTATTCCGTCAAGACCGATTTGTTTAAGCTCTGATATAAGCGATTCAAGCTCGCTGTCTGATTTTTTAAGCTGATAGGGGTGAGCCATTACGGCAAGACCTCCCGCACTGTGAATTAAATCAATAGCTTCTCTGAAAGATGCCTTATAGCGTTTTATTTTATGAAATTCGGGGGTTGCAAGATATTCTTCAAAAGCCTGCTTTGTCGATGAAACATATCCCTTTTCAATCATAGCCTGTGCAAAGTGAGGTCTTGCAACAACACCGCTTCCCGAAAATCTGAATACATCTTCTTCAGTGATAAATACATTATGCTTTGCAAGAAGTTCAATAACAGCCTTTACTCTGCCCGTGCGTGATTTTTTAAACAATTCGCATTTTTCAAGGAGTTCAGGATTATTTATATCTATTCCGTATCCTAAAATATGCAGGTCTTTAAATTCATCAGTGCTTATTTCAATACCTGTTATGAATTTCATACCAAGCTCACTGCATTTCCTTTCAGCCTCCGCATTGCCGGATACAGTGTCATGGTCTGTCAGCGATATGGTTTTCACACCGTTTTTATATGCAGTTTCCATAAGCTCCGAGGGAGAAAGCTCTCCGTCTGATTTGTTTGAATGTGTATGAAGGTCAACCATAAAAAAGCTCCTTAATAAGATTTGTAATTACATTATATCACATTTATTCAGAATAATCAATTAATTTTTTCAGATTTTCTTTACTTTTGACTGACAAAATGATATAATAAATATGTATAATAAAATTTTCGAGGTCATAAATAAAATGGGATTTGAAATTCAAAATAATATTTTAAAAAAATATATTGCTGATGAAAACACAACTGATATAATAATTCCATACGGAATAACGGAAATAGGACTTTTCTGCTTTCAGGACGGCAGTAATATAACAAGCATTGTTATTCCCGATACTGTCAGAAAAATAGACAGGTTTGCTTTTGAATACTGCAAAAAGCTGATTAATATAAAAATTCCGAAGTCTGTAAATATTATTGATGATTATGCCTTTTCATACTGCGAATCGCTTGAATACATGTATATTCCGGAATCCGTGAAATATATCGGAGACAATATTTTTAACGGCTGTAAAAATCTGCAGAAAATTGATATTTCCGAAAATAATCCTAATTACATAATTATCGACAATGTGCTTTTCAGCAGAAATATGTCAAATCTGCTTTCATATACTGCCTCAAAACCTGATAAATATTATTCTGTTCCGGAAAAAGTTATCAGAATAGGAAGTTCTGCATTTTCAGGGAGCAGTCTTGAAAGAATAGATTTTCCCGAATCATTGAACACTATTGAACATCTTGCGTTTTCCGGCTGTGAAAATCTTGAAAATATAAAGCTTTCCGGAAATATTGTCAGTCTTAATTCTATGACGTTTCTTGACTGCAAAAATCTGAAAAGCATTGATATTCCGCTTTCAGTAAGAAATATCAGAAATTACTGCTTTGATAACTGCATTGCACTTGATACAATAAAAATGCCCTTTTCGACTGAAATTGATGAAAATGCATTTCTTCACTGTTCATCAATAAAAAATCTGATTCTTTTTGATAAAAAATTCAGCTTTTCACTGCATACTGAAAAAAATATCAGATATTCTGATATTAAAAGACTGCTTGCATTTTTTGAAAGTGACTTGTCAGAGGAAAATTTTTCACTTATAAAACGTTCTGACTGCAAAATTCCCGTTGCTCTTTTTATGCTCCGCAATTTTGAAAATGATTTTTTCTGCAGATACATTCAGAAAAATATCAGAAAAGCCGTAAAAATTCTTACTGATGAAAATAATTCCGATACGCTTAAAAAAGTTCTTTTCTTTAAGCTGATAAACAGAAAATATATTGATGAAATGATTGAATACGCTGAAAATACCGGAAAAATTAATATTAAAAATCTGCTTGAAATTTACAGAATACAAAATAAATTATGATACGGCTATTGAATTTTTCAGATTTATATGATATAATCTGTTGTAAATAATATTTTTTAAGGGGTTTTTTGATGATTGGATTTTATAATTATACTGTCATTTTAACATACATAGGACTGCTTTCTTCCGTAACAGGAATTTTTCTTGCCTCCGGAGTCGGAAATCTTCCGCCGTCTCCGAAGTATGCCATAATATGTCTTATGATTTCAGGCTTGTGTGATATGTTTGACGGAAAAATTGCCCGCACCTGCAAAACCAGAACCGAACAGGAAAAACAGTTCGGGATTCAGATTGATTCGCTCTGTGATTTGGTATGTTTTGGTATTCTTCCGGCTGTTATAGGCTATTCAGTCGGAATGAAAAGCTGGCTTGATATTCCTGTACTTATACTTTTTCCGCTTTGTGCAGTAATAAGGCTTGCATATTTCAATGTTACCGAGGAATGTCGTCAGAAAAAAACTTCAGAAGTCCGGAAAGTTTATGAGGGACTTCCGGTTACAAGCGTTGCACTTATACTCCCGCTTCTTTACAGTTTCAAAAATGATATAGGAAAAGATATATTTCCCGTTATCTATGAAATTGTCCTTTCGCTGACAGCAATAGCATTTATAACAAGATTTAAAATAAAAAAGCCCGGAATGAAATCAATGTTCATATTCCTCGGAATAGGCGTTCTTGAACTTCTCTGGCTATTATACAGAACACGCAGTTAATCAACAAAAGGCATACGGATATATTTTTCCGTATGCCTTTTTATTATGTTCTTCTGAGATAGCGTGAAGTTCTCTTGCGTTTTTTCTCCTCATACATTTTCTGGTCTGCCTTTGTAATCATACTGAAAAGCGGAAATTCAGCTCTTGCCTCTGTTACATAACAGCCTATACTTGCATCAATACGGTAAGGCTTGTTAATTGAATTGTTGACTTCCTCCATTTTCATATTGATTTTTTCCGCAAGCAGAGTAGTCATATCATGGTCAAAGTTTTCCGAAAAGATAAGAAATTCATCTCCGCCGAATCTTGCACATATTTCACCGTTTGTACAGCATGATTTAAGTATTGATGCAAGGGTTTTAAGAGCAAAGTCCCCTTCCTTGTGGCTGTATTCATCATTTATAATTTTAAGTCCGTCCATATCTATGAACATAATCATAACTTTTCTGTGGTTCACAATACATTCCTTGAATATCTTGCTTGCAGAACGCACAAATCCGTTGCGGTTATAAATTTCGCAGAGCGGGTCTATTACATAAAGCTTGTCGAGCTGTTTTATAGCATCATTAAGCTGATTAAGCTTTCTGACGTTTTCAATTGCAGTGCTTATATTCATAATCCATGTGTGGAAAAGCATGCTTGTTATCGGAATATCAGTATTCAATACTATACTGTAACCGAAACACCTTTCACGGAAGTGCAAAGGAAAAAAGTATAAAATATTTCCTCCTCCGCTTATTTCAAAAGGATACATATCCTCGCTCAGAAACGATTCCATAGTGTTAAAATTACCTTTTACACGGCAGAAAGGGACTGTCATATATTTTGAATAGCCCTCAATCTGATATTCTTCAACAGAATCGAAGGCATCTGACGCCTCATTTATCTGCTGTCTGAAACAGCCTTCCCAGTTGTCGCCGAGACAGATATAAAAATCATCGCATTTTATTTCCGAAAGAAAGGTATTTATAATCTTTGAATGATTTTCAAGTGATTCACTGTCAGCAAGAGCAGAAGTCATGCGGTTAAGTATAGATATATGATAATTACAGTTTTCTATTTTATTGTAAGTTTCCTTTTTAAAGGTTCTCATTTCGTCCTGAAAAAACTCCTGCGAACCACAGCCACAGCTTTCAGAAAACACCGGATTCGTAAATACTGTATAATTTTTCTGTATATCCTCACCGTTGTAAACGGATTTTATTATTTCACATGCCTTTCGTCCGAGAAGTTTAAGCGGACGGTCTACCGATGTTACTTCGGGGCAGAAATATCTCGCAGCGGATATATTGTCAAAGCCTGTTACAATAACATCATCAGGAATTTTTATTCCATGTTTTTCAAGCGTTATTATAACCGTCAGTGCCATTGCATCGTTTGCACAAATTATTGCGTCCGGAAATTCAAGTTCGGAATCAAGTATTGCATTGGCTGCATGGATTCCGTCAATGCTTCTGAATTCACCGAAATAAACTCTTTCCTTTTCAAATTCTATTCCGTTTTCTGCCAGAACACTTTTATATGCTTCATATCTCTGACGGCTTTCGGGATTTGCCATAGGGCCGGAAACGTAATTTATTTTTTTTGCTCCATGCTCTTTAATTACATGCTTTACAATATCTTCCATAGCCTTGAAATTGTCTACTTTTATATTATAAAATTCCGGATTGCTTTCCGAATCAAAAACTACTGCCGGAATATTTGCATTTTTTATCTGTTCCGACACTTTTTTTCTTACATCTAATGCACCTATGGTATTATCCATAAATATTATGCCGTCAAATCTGCTGTAATTTACAAGATTGAATATATTATATTCTCCCTTATCATAATTTGAATTTGCAAGAACACCGCCGTATGCTGTAAAGTAAAATATATTTATATTTTCCTCACCTGCATATTCATTTATGCCTTTTATAATATTCTGCTGATATTCTTCGTCTATGCCGGCAGTAAGAACTGCTATATTCAAAATTTTGCTGTCCACACAATCACTTCTTCCTGATACTTATTATACATATATGATAACATCATATCAGATATTTTTCAAGTATCAGAGAAAATTTGCCAAAACTTTGGAACTACTTCACAATTAATATATTTCTGATTTGTAGAAATTCAACAATCAGATTGAAAAAAGTTTCATTCCGTTTCTGCATGTTATGTCAAGAATTTCCTGTGTTGTCATTCCCTTTATTTCGCCGGCTTTTTCTGCTGTATAGGGTATCATGGAACTGTCACATCTTTTTCCTCTCATAGGAACGGGCGACATATAAGGGCAGTCAGTTTCAAGCATAAATCTGTCATTCGGTATAACTGCAAGGGATTCAACGGCTTTTCTTGCGTTTTTATATGTCAGAACGCCTGTAAAGCTTATATACATTCCGAGATTTATAATTTCCTTTGCCGTTTCGGCTGAACCGCTGAAACAGTGCATTACTCCACGGGGCTTGTATTCCCTGAGAAGTTTCATAGTATCTTCCGTTGCATCACGGCTGTGAACTATAACAGGGTATCCGATACTTTCTGCAAATTCAAGCTGTTCACGGAATATCTTAATCTGTTTTTCACGGTCATATCCCTCATAGTGATAGTCAAGACCGATTTCGCCTATTGCTTTTACTTTCGGATTTGACTTTATAATTTTATCAAGAACTGATATATAATCTGCGGGAGTGCCTGCAATATCTTCGGGGTGTATTCCCACGGCTGTATATATATAATCATATTTTTCCGTAAGCTCTGTATTGCGGAAAGATGAATCTATATCAGTTGATGCAAGCATTATATATTTTATTCCCTTTTCGGGCAGTGATTTCAGAAGTTCATCACGGTCGCCGTCAAATGCACTGTCCGCATAATGTGCATGCGTATCAAAAATATTATTCATCTTTTTCGCCCTTTCCGCTCTGATAATCCTTGAAGTATTCTTCCTTTATTTCCTGCGGAAAGCTTTCGTCCATAAGGAAATAATTTCCGGTATTAGTTCCCGTAACCATTCTGAACCTTGATATTGTAGTTCCATAATTGAGCATGAACTGGATTGCATCTTTCTTTTCCTTATAGTCAACGGCTGTTATATTTGTATTTACCATATCAATAAGTGTATTGAAATTTCTGTCAAGGCTGTTTGCAAGTCTTTCGCCGTCTGACTGGTTTATCATTGCTGACATAAGAGAACCTACTATTGATGCCCTCTGTTTTTCACCGTCCTTGAAAAGAGGATATGTCAGAAGTGTTACTAT
>JAEDMB010000173.1 GCA_016303235.1 Oscillospiraceae bacterium | reverse complement strand
ATTATTTCAGGTCAATTTTATTTTTCTTAAACATATATGCAAAAAGTATTGCAAATGCAATTATTAATATAATTGTTGTTGCAATTCCGCCCTCTGCTCCGAAAGCTCCGCCGTTTATAATAGCTTTGCCTGACGGTGATTCTGTCAGAAAAAGTGTTTCGCCCGAACCTGTACCGCTGACGCTGATTCCGAAAAGATTTCCCTGTGAGAAATTCCATATAGCATGTATAGCAGATACTCCCCATATATTGTCAAAGCATATCATATATATGGACATAAACGCTCCGAAGAAAAATATATTTACAAGTGCAAGAACTGTTACTCCGGAATTTAATATATGTGCAAGTGAAAAAGCCATAGCACTTATGACAACTGCTGAAAACATACTGTGTTTTCCGCCTATGCTGTTCATAAGAAATCCTCTGAATATAAATTCCTCACTCATTCCCTGTACAAGCCATGCAAAAAGATAAATCACAAGCAAGCCGATATTCAAATCCGGATTAAGTCCGTCAAAGCTCATAGCTCCCAAAATTATATTAAGAAGAACTACTCCCGAAAACATTCCCAACCCTATAAGCATACCTTTAAGATAACCCGAAACTGCTTTTTTCTTACGCATACCCATTGAAACAAGTGGTCTTTTTTCAATGAACCTGCAATATACTATTGAAAGAATTGTACCGAATACCGTTGAAAAAAGCGTTGCAAGCATATTTTGCGGTCTTGCCTGAACCTCCATAACGAAATTCATGTATTCATGATTTACTCCTGTAAACTTATCACTCATTATATAAGCCATAAGTTCGGGAATCATCATAAATGACGGCACTATTGATTCAGCAATTGCTATAACTAAAAATACTGTATAAAATATAATTATCTGCAAAAAAATATTATTTACTCTTGCTGATTCGGCTTGTGTAAACATCTCCGGTCTTTTAATTTTCATATTTCAAAATCCTTTCCTGTAAGTTAAAAGAATTATATCATATTTAACAAAATATGTCAAGCATTTTTTTAATATCTGAAACATATAGATTTAAAAAGCTCTCCAGAATAAGAAAGGGTGATTCTATTTGGATAAAAATGCTATGGAAAAATACCGTCAGGAAATGATGAAGCTTTACGGTAAAAGCACAAGCAAAAATGATTCTGTTCCGGTGAATGTAAATATTTCGGAAATACGTCAGAAAGAAGATAATATTCCGGAGGAGGAAAAAATTATTCCGGAAACTTTTCATGAAGCACGTGAAGCAAATCAGGATTTTAAGCCTGTGGAAATTCCCGAATCTCCGCAGACTGTCAAAGAAGTTCCGGCTGAACCTGAACCGCAGAAATCAGGCATTGATGAACGCTATCCCGACCCCGTTCTTGATGAAATTATGAATAATCCTCATACAAGATTCAATGACGATGAATACAACAAACGCAATAATTACGACAGTATAGGCTGGATTTCGGTAAACGTCAGAACAGGAGAAAATGCCTCTCCGGTTGAGGGGGCGTCAGTTATAATCACATCAATGGCTGACGGAAATCTTATTTTTAAGGCAACGGGAATTACTGACGAAAGCGGTCAGATTAAAAAAATCGCACTTCCCGCACCGTCTGTAAATCTTTCGCTTGATTCGGCGAATCTTATAAAGCCTTATTCAGTATATGATATAAGCGTATATGCTGACGGCTTTTTCAGAGAAAGAAGTGTAGATGTTCCTGTATTTGCCGGAATAACTTCCGTTCAGCAGTTCAATATGGTTCCTCTGCCTCTTTATATGACAGAAAATGATGAAACTATAACCTACTATAACCAGGAACCGGAACTTCAGTAAAATTCAGAAGGAGGATTTTTAATGCTTACAGGAGAACCCTTTATTCCCGAAACAATAACGGTACATCTCGGAACTCCTAATTCAGATGCACAGAATGTCACTGTTGATTTTATGACTTATATCAAAAATGTCGCATCAAGTGAAATATATCCGACATGGCCTGATTCTTCGATAAGAGCAAATATATATGTTATAATAAGCTTTGCCCTTAACAGAATATATACTGAATGGTACAGGTCGAGGGGATATGATTTTGATATAACATCATCAACCCAGTATGACCAGAAATTTATTAACGGACGTGAAATATTCGATTCAATAAGCAATACCGCTGATGAATTATTTGCCGACTATGTAAGGAGACAGGGAACTGTTGAACCTCTTTTTACTGCATTCTGCAACGGTACTACTGTTACATGCGACGGTCTTTCACAATGGGGAACTGTTTCGCTTGCCGAACAAGGATATACTCCCTACGAGATACTTAAATATTATTACGGCGATGATATTGAAATTGTCAGAAATGCACCCGTAAGAACCCGAACACCGTCATATCCGAATGTTGAGCTTAGCGAGGGTATGGCAGGAAATGAAGTAAAAACTATTCAGGTACAGCTCAACAGAATTTCAAGAAATTATCCTGCAATACCTAAAATCGCTCAGACGGACGGAATATTTGGTGCAGATACAAGAGAGGCTGTACAGAAATTTCAGGAAATTTTTGACCTTCAGCCTACCGGAATTGTAAATGAAGCTACATGGTATAAAATTGCATATATCTATACAAGTGTAAAGCGTCTTGCGGAACTCAGTTCAGAGGGACTTTCCTTTGAGGAAACTGAAAAGCAGTTTGCAAATGAACAGAAAATAGGTTCTCAGGGATTTCCCGTCAGAGAAATTCAGTATTATCTTGCGGTAGTAGGTGCATATTATGATGCTGTACTTCCCGTTGAAATTACCGGATATTTCGGAGAGGAAACAGAAAAATCCGTTAAATCGTTTCAACAGGTTTTCGGACTTCCGCAGACCGGTGTTGTTGACCGTCAGACGTGGAATGACCTTTACAGAGCTTATGCCGGTATTGCTGAATCTGTTCCGTTTGATATTGAATCAAGCGTTGTGCTTTACCCCGGAACAGTTTTCAAGGAAGGTTCATCAGGTGACTATGTAAGAGTTCTTCAGGAATATCTCACTTATATAAATCAGTCTTATCCGGAAATTCCTGCCGTAAACAATACAGGATATTTCGGGCCTCTTACACGTCAGTCAGTTCTTGCATTTCAGAAACGTTTCGGACTTCCGCAGACAGGTGTTGTAGGCGGTGCTGTATGGAATGATATTGCCGGTTTATATTCAGATTTGCGTTTCGGAACTGATAAAAGGCTATATCAGTCACCGGGATATACAATTTCTGCTGAAACTTAATAAGGAGGTCTTTTTATATGCCTTATACTCCTAAACAGAAAAAAAAACATGTCAGAGAAATTCAGCGTTATCTTCAGGGTATTTCTTACTATAATGATAAAATTCCCCTTATAATTCCTGACGGATATTTCGGAAAGGAAACTTC